>JAUUWD010000232.1 GCA_030589225.1 Desulfobacteraceae bacterium
AAACCGCCTCCTCATATCCATTGATAGTATTTTCATGACATTGAACCTCCTTTATCAGGTTTGAAATTAGACTAATACTACACTATTTAATAAACGTTACATCAAGAAGCTGATTTGTCAAGCACTCAAGGGACTTTAAAGGTTTTATCACAGTATTTGAGATAGGCCTTCATTCTCCACAAAAAAACGAATGTCTGTGTAGAATGAAGCCCTTACCCTGATTATAAGCCGGTATATCAGGCCGCTGGGGCGGGCGTGGGAAAGATGTTTGTAAATGTCATAGAAGATAGAAGTGCCACGGCGCTGTGCACGGGGCCGGTGTGGTTCGCTACTCCTTGCCGATTAGCCGGCGCTTTCGGCCAAACCAAGCTAATTTATTGATATTTTTTCATTAGTGTTCTGTGAATAGGTGTTTTGAAGCTTTAAGACGCTGTTTTCAGGAGGAAAATAGGTCTTGGTAAGGCGTAGGTGAGAAGTCATTCGGAATTTATTAATTCTAAGGCATTTCCCTTTCTATTCCATTGAATAAGAGTCAGACGGAGACATGACGCTTTTTCAGACCCCTTTTCAAAGGTAAGGAATTGGGGAATTGAGGGTTCGAAGACAGCTGATCTATCTTTCAATAATATGCATTTCTTCCGAAATTTTGTTAACCGCTTCCCGGGCCGCGTTTAATATCTCGGGAACGTCTGTTTCTCTCAGACCCAGAAATTCAAGGGCGTCGTCTTCTATCATATACATAAACGCTTCGATTCCGTCCATCTGAGCCATGGTGCTTTCCGATCCTTCAATGGATTTCAACATGTTGGCAATGGAGTTTGCCATGAAAACAATATAGGACAGTTCATCTGAGCGGCTCTTGGAAGGATAATGATGATATTTGATGGCTTTGGAAATGGCCTGGGGGATATTCCAATGTTTACAGACGTCGAAGCCAATTTCGGCATGATCCAGACCGAGGATACGCCGTTCGGCGGCAAGCATTGAATTGCGGCCCCCGGCGGTGAGCCGGTTGAAATCTTCCTTGCGGTCGGCGACATAACGGTCAAGGACCAGTTTACCCACATCATGAATGAGTCCCGCGGAAAAGGCATCATTCTCCAGATCGGGGTTTTTCCGCAACGCGATGATGCGGGAAGCACTTGCGGCCAGCAGCGAATGGTGCCAGGTGCCCTCCGAGTCCAGTTCGTACCCCTCCAATGTCTTTCCCATTAGAGAGGAAATCCCGGCCATGGAAATGAGCTGACCAATGATATTGTATCCCAACAGGCTGGAAGCATGTCGGATCGAGGACACCTTTCCCATAAGCCCGTAGTAAGCGGAATTGGCCAGTTTTAAAACTTTGGTGGCAATGGCCTGATCCGATTCGAGCAACTCGGCCAGTTCCAGCATTTCCGAATCGGGATCGCTTATAATCTCGCGGGCTCTGAAGGCGACTTGAGGCATCGGTGGCAAATCATTTAACTTGCGAAGCACACGCTGCCGGAAATCGCCGTTGCCTGCGACCGTCCCGTCTGTCGTCTCAACCGAGCTCCCCGAAAAGTCGGATTCCGTCTCTGTGGGTATCGTTAAGGAACCACCGGGAACTTGTGCCGAACCCTTGCGAAACGCCTCCAAATCCAATTCAATCATCTCCTTGCATTGCAGACAGCTAAAGGAAATCTTTTTCTTGGGAGGCAGTTTTTCATTCGGAATGTCGTAATTCTTTTTACAGCTTGGGCATTCAAATTTCATGATATTCGACTCTTCTCTATTGCTTTGATTGAATCCGGTTCGTGGATTCCTGACCCCTGCCGAAACCTGATTTTCTCCCGCAACAGGCTGCAATGAGCAATGCCGGTTTCAAGGCTAATATCGACCTTATCCGTGAGAACTTTAGCATAATCATCGTTCAGGTGACCTCATCACTGACACAAAGGACAATTTTCCTATGCTCCCCTCTAAAAAAATCAGCTTCTTATCATTTCCTTGCGGCTCCAATTCAGATCTTTGAATCCCGCTTGCAGCGGGACGTGCAAGGCCGTTCTTTCATGCCTTTATGGTTAAAAAAAGGGGACTTGCCATGAGTATACAGCAAATCCCCTGTTAAGATACATTGGCGTCCCCAACCGGATTCGAACCGGTGTTGCCGGCGTGAAAGGCCAGTGTCCTGGACCGGACTAGACGATGGGGACGCTATTTGAACAGAGTGGTTTATAGCGCAAAAATGGTCACCGTCGAGGTATTCACCTCAGAGAGGGTCCAATGTATCTTTTGTAACGAAGTTCCGTATCAAATCAACGACTTAAAAGAAATCACATGCGCTTGCCTGAGGCGAAGTGATGCTGGCTACTGGATAGATAAAAACAGGCTTCAATTTTTTATCCAGAAACCAGGAACAAGTATCCAGTATTCGAATATGGTGGGCCGTGCGAGAATCGAACTCGCGACCAACGGATTAAAAGTCCGCTGCTCTACCAAACTGAGCTAACGGCCCAATTGTAATTTTTCAATCTATCACCTTCCAAATATTGTGTCAAAAGCTTTTTTACCAAAACGGGCATTATGTTGGGTTTCGAGCCTCAACCCAACCTACGATTCTTTTTTGTAAGCGTTCATAGGTTGTGGGTTGACCGTTCAGAGTTGTCTTTGTTTCGTTGACCTTGTTCGTAGGCCAACTATTACTTGATAAAACAAAGAATGGCAGCGCGGGAGGATATCATTCTATTCTTATGCCTTCTCCATTTAAACTCACGAATCAACGGTTCAGATTTTGGTAAACCCTCGTATGAAAGGTTACTCTTTTTTTAACTGCAGAGCTGGGCGGTGACTATTCAACATTAAAGATATTCTGCCGGATGAGGTCGAGCTCTTCTTCGTTGGGAGGATACGGATAGTTCCATTGATTCACATCTGGCAGGCAGTTGCCAAAGGGCCGGTTGCAGGCCACCTGTCCATCCGGGCCAAGGCACCCGCCGGTCATGAAGGCTTTACCAAAGCTGATAATACTCCCCAGAAGGTCAGAGGCAAGGCCGAAATCAATAATACGGCCTGCCTTGTCAAAACTCATATCCTGGTTCCTAACCAGTTCCTCTTCGATAATGTAGCGTGCCAATTGAATCCTCAGATAGGCAGGCCAGGGTGGCTGGGGATTGGCGGCCAGTCTAGAATCCTCTTCGGCAAAAAAAGAGAAGAGGTGACTCACCACGCCCATCTGCCAGAGCCTGTTCATGATGGAGACCATCTGTTCTTCTGTTTCCCCCATCCCTACCATCAGATGAGCGCCCACATTTGGATGCCCAAAGATGTCAAGGGCCGTTTCCATGATCTCCCAGTATTTTTCCCATTTGTGAGGGCCGGAAACCCCTTTTCCACGATATTTGTCGAACAGTTCCGGTGTGGCGAGATCAACGGCCACTCCGATCTTATCAGCCCCGCTCTCTTTCATCTCAGCCAGGTCGTTTTCGTGGAGGATGGTGGGGGCAATGAGGATGGATATGGGAAGTGCAGTCTCATCTTTCAACCGCCGGGACATCTCAAGGGTTGCCTGGCGGCATTTTCCGTTGGTTATCATGGAGATGCATGTGCGTTTTACATAGGAGGGGGTATTGTTGATGGCGCTAATGATTTGGCCCATGGGAAAGACAGGCCATGGGACATGGATAAAGCTCTTGTCGTGGTAAGTTCCGGGCCGCTTTTTAGCAAGACCGCAATAGGCGCAGTTGGCAGAACAGCCGTCTGGATAATGGACCAGCAGATTGACGCACCTGTTGACCGCGCCACGATACATCCTGCCCCTGACCAGTCCGAGAGAAATAGCCGTGGCCTGGCTCATTTTTGCATATTCGGGGCTCTGTTGTTTGTCCATTTTTATTAATTCACCGCAAAGACGCAAAGAACGCGAAGATAGAATATTTTGTCTGATTTTTTGAGAGGAAATATCAGACAAACATCGCAACCCTCCTTCTTATTTCCATTTTCGCATTCCCGGTTAGAGTCTTACCTGATTCTCCTTTGCCTTTAGTATGGCACCTGTAAGAGTGGGCACATCCAGGCCGTAAATCATATCCTCACGCCATACGGATGATAGGTTCTTTTCTATACTTTCTTTGCGGGCAGAAGTCCATTTGAGAG
>JAUUWD010000174.1 GCA_030589225.1 Desulfobacteraceae bacterium
CGATTTGAAAAGACCGGAAACCTTGTGGATTACCGGTTTGTGCCAAGTGTTGTCCGCGTAGAGCAAAACTTCACCTACGATACGGTCAATGAAAACTTGGACTCAGAGAGGATGTTTCGAGAAATGCATAAGATAAGCCGCCGTCTGCGTGAAAACAGAAACAAAGAAGGGGCCCTTGGCCTGTCTCTCCCAGAACTGCAAATAAAATTCAATGAAGATTCTGCCCTGGCCCTGGAACTGGTTCCTCAAGATACGCCCTCCCGTATGATCGTGGCTGAATTGATGATTCTTTACAACTGGCTGGCAGCCAGATTTTGCATGGACGAGCAAATCCCAGCTCTGTTCAGAACACAGTCTGAACCGCGTGAAAGACTGACCATTGATGATAACGGCTATCTTTACTATGTCTTTAAGCAGCGCCGGAAGCTTCATCCACTTGTGATTGATACTTCCCCGAAGCCCCACAGCAGTTTAGGACTGGAGGCCTATACCCAGGTTACATCTCCCATACGGAGGTATCTTGATATTGTGATGCAGCGTCAGATTGGAAATTTTCTTATGAAAAGAGGGCCTTTTTATGATGAAAAAGGCCTGGATGAAATACGGATTTCTGTTGAACCGCTGATAAAAGAGTCCGGCAGGATAAAACGAAACCGCTTTCGTTATTGGGTGCTCAGGTTTCTTCGTCAGCACCTGGGCGAAAGCTATCCTGCGCTGGTCCTTTATGAAATGAAAGGCAAATACCGTATCCTCTTGAAAGATTTTCTTTTAGTTGCTGAGTTAAAGCGAGAACCCCGTGTTGCGTTGCATCCGGCAGATCAAATCCGGGTGCAAGTCAAAAACGCTGATCCCTGGCAAGATACGCTCGAGTTGTCATATGCGTAAGGGCTAAGGATTAATGATGCAAATGAGCAATGGTTGGTACAAGGCCTTCTTTGAGTAGCGTGGAATTATGATGTATTTTCCACCTCAAAGTCTCTTTGGAGAATCTGGTTTCCCGATTGATTATATACAAGAACTTTCAATGACAGTGCTGACCCTTCGTGTGAGTCCAGGAAAAACTCGCCTCGTATGGTCCTGAAATTCTTGATAACAAAAAGTCGACCGCGTTTATAATTCATGGGAACACCGTCTCGAAGCGCTACTTTTGGGTATGTCCACAATTGCAGTGGATCGGACTCTTTGTCAGTGACAATGATATGTACATATCCTCGAAGAGGCGTATCGCCCTGATCTGTGTTGACAATCTTAAAGCTAATCGTTAATTTGCCTTCTTTTTTCAGGGTAACGAGATCCTTGATCTCCACCGTAGCTTCCTGTGGGCCTTCCTCTAATGCGTCCTCGGCTTCGATGTCACCAGCCTCTTCACCCTTTTTTAACTCTATCTTTTCTGGCCGAACCGGTTCCAGTGATATTGCAACATCAGATTTGGAATTTTTATTATACTTCTTCAGAAGAACCACGCGCTGTTCAGATTGATAGAGTAATTTTCTGGTATTTTCTACCTGCTTCTGAAGTCGGTCAATTTTTATTAGTTGGTCCTTGTTTGTCCTGAGTTTGTCAAAGTAGCCGTTAATGATAAACAAAGAGACTATGATGTAACACGCGAAGAACAGGAGCGATACAAGGAGAAGACGAGGGGAAAGACTAAAACTCCGTACCTTTCCTACTCCTCTTGAGACCATGACATGAAAGGCAGATTCATGGGGCCGTTTTCCTTTCACTGGTTTGGGTATCTGATTTTGGCGTGTCATCTTTTTCGCTGAATTTTCCAATGATTCTCCTTATTTTCAAAACGCCAGACTGTTACGAGATACGGATCAGTCTTCTTTGACCAACGTATCGAATTTTAGGCGGTATTTCTCAATCTTGGAGTGAAGGGTGGGTCTTGAAAGGCTGAGGAGTTTTGCAGCGCGGGAACGGTTCCCACCCGTAAGATTAAGGGCTTCGCTAATAAGCATGCTGGCAAATCGGTCCATGCACTTATCAAATATGTTTTCCGTGGTTTTGGAGGCCAGAGAGTTGCGTATCCACTGGCGGATTACCTTATCATCGGCTTTGACGGAATCCCTTTTGCCAAGGATCCTGCCGCTAATGGCCTGGGTTATGTCTTCCAGACAGATGGGGGCTCCGCGGTTGAATATCAGGGTCTTCTGTATTGTATTGGCAAGCTCACGAACGTTGCCTGGCCACGGGTGGCTTTTGAGTATTTTCACGGCCTCTTCAGTTATGCCTGGGTTATCCATTTGCACCTCTACCGCATATCTGGACAGGAAATACGCTGTAAGAAGAGGAATATCAGCCCGTCGCTCGCGCAGCGGGGGAAGCCAGATCGTTACCACCTTCAGCCGATAATAAAGGTCCTCGCGGAAACGGCCTTCAGAAAGGGCTGATTCCAGGTTACGATTCGTGGCCGCAATAATTCGCACATTTACTGGAATGGGTTCCCGTCCTCCAAGCCGCTCAATACTTTTCTCCTGGAGCAGCCTTAATATCTTGGCCTGTATACTGGAGGGCATGTCGCCGATCTCGTCGAGAAAAATGGTTCCACCATTGGCCTGTTCAATCTTTCCCACACGTCGGTGAAACGCCCCGGTAAACGCCCCTTTCTCGTACCCAAACAGTTCACTTTCAAGCAGATTCTCCGGGATTGCTACACAGTTGATTACAAGAAACGGCTTACTTGCCCGGGGGCTGTGTTGATAGGTGGCCCGGGCTACGAGCTCCTTGCCGGTGCCTGATTCACCCCGTATAAGGACCGTGGCATCGGTAGGAGACACTCGGCCTATCGCTTTGTACATATCCTGCATGGCCTTACTTCGGCCAATTATGGCCTCGTGGGATGCATTATCAGGCGCGGCGTTCATGTCTACGGGCGATCTCATAAAGCGGCCTGCCTCTAAGGCCTGCCTTATTACGGCAAGCATGTCGGGGACCTCAAATGGCTTGAGTATATAGTCGAAGGCGCCCATCTTGGTTGCTTCGATGGCAGTTTCAGTGGTGCCATACGCGGTCATTATAATTACAGGTAGCTTGGGCTCGATTTTGTGGATGGCATGGAAGGTCTCGAGCCCGTTCATTCCAGGCAGCCGCATATCGAGGATAACCAGGTCCGGCACCTTCTCAGTAACAAGATCGAGGCCCAGTTCTCCAGAGGGAGCGCTTTCAACGGAATAGCCTTCTTCCATCAAAAGCCTTTCAAAACTTTTTCTCAACTGGTCGTCATCATCAATGATCAGGATGGTGTTCAAGGTTTCACTCCTTATACAGGAAGTGTAATAATAAATGTGGCTCCCCTTCCTTCCTCGGATGTGAGGTCCAGCCAGCCGCCATGCTCTTCTACGATTCGTGTGGCTATGCTCAGACCCAAGCCTGTCCCTTCGTCTTTAGTGGTGAAAAAGGGCTGAAGGACTTTATCCTGGATCGATTCTGGAATACCAGGGCCGTTGTCAGACAATCGAATCACCACCACCCGTTCTAATGGCTCTGCGAAGCCTTCTTCCTCATGGATTATGATTGAACCACCCCCCTCCATGGCCTCGCATGCATTTATAACGAGATTGACAAGCACTTCCTTCAATTGTTCGGGATCAGCCTGTATTTTAGGGAGAGGTCGTTGCCGGATGAGCTTTATTCGCACATCATAGGATTGAAGGCGGTGTTGTAGCAACTGAATTGTTAAATCCACCACGTCTGATGGGCTAACCCTTTGCATCTTGAGTTTGGGTGGCCGTGAGAACTCAAGGAAGTTTTCAACAATGGTATCAATATGACGAATTTCCTCGGTGATTACCTCAAAGTCCTCTTTCTGGGGAGCAGACAGATCGAATGTCCGGCTAAGAGAGAACATTCGCATTTTCACAGATGTAAGTGGATTACGAATACTGTGGGCCATGCCAGCGGCCAGCTTTCCCACCATTGCCATCTTCTCTGCCTGTAGAAGGGTCTCACGGCTTTTTTCCAGTTCAAAGTATGTGTGGTCTACATCTTCAATCAGGCCCCTAACGCTACGACGAAGTGCTTTGACTTCATCCCCTGACTGGTGGGAATCTCCTTGCCGGTCTGCCTCCAGTGCCAACCTGCGCACAGGACTTAAGACGTGGACTATCAGCACAAAGGCGAGAAGTACGGCCAGGGACAAGGCAGCGAACACAGCCGTACCCGCAATGATCCTTAGATTTTTGGCTTCTGCATGGCTGTTGTACCGGACTCTCGCAATGCCCTCAGTATGGATATTCTTATATCCCTCACACAAATCAAGGATCTTGAAAAACCGGTTGCGCATTTTCTGGTGAAGCGTGGCACCAGCTTCACGCTCACCCCTCTTGTAATATGCAATGACCTGATCTTTTAAGGTAATGTACTGGTTGTATTCGGAGTCGATCAGGTCAATGGCCTCTTTTTCGCGCTTGTTTTCGGCGAAGGAACGGGCATCATTAAGGCGTTCCCTGAAAATCTGTCGATACTCGCCAAGCTGCCTGAGCCAGTCTGGATCCCCGTCTAAAAAATAATAAGAAACGAAGCCCTTCTGGTTGACAAGCGCTATTTCAAGGGCCTCGGCCGCCTGGAAAGCGGCCACATTTTTGTCAATTATATGATTTAAAAGACTTTGCATTCGGTATGTGTACCATACCATAACAAAACCGCCCACCATGGTAATGCACACAAGGGCAGTTAAAATCACGTATATGCGGGTGCGGAGGTTGATTTTATTCCACATCTTTCTGTGTTCTTGGCGTTAAGGCCGGATCTCGATTGTAGGATAGAGACCTTTGAGCCTGCCTTTGGGGTAGGGCTGAATTGTATTAAAAGAAATGTCTTGATCCATTTGGGCATGGCCACGGTTTTTCTTGCCGTCAAAATAGGCCCCATTGGCCTTTAGAATATGCTCGATTCGGTGTTTAAAGGCTTTTACAAAGTCCAGGCCACTGCCCTGTAAATGCATAGGCCCAAGGCTGAATTC
>JAUUWD010000321.1 GCA_030589225.1 Desulfobacteraceae bacterium
ATGCTGTTTTTCCCGGAATTCGTCAATCTTTTCTGCAGAAAATTCACCGGAAAGGTGGTTGATAAAATCACGGAATGTGGCATGTTCAGATATCCATTGAAAGGGGTTAGAAGGAGCAAAGGGGATGGACCACATAAGTTCTTTTCTGAGCGAAATTCCCTGACTCTCAAGTGTGGTTGTTACTTCTTCAATAGCAAACTCGCCCTGAGCCTTATTGAGGATGAAAAAATAAGGTTTTTTTTCCTGACTTATCCTTTGAAGAAGTTGAAAAGGTATCTCGTCTGCGTATTTTTCCTGGCTTGTTACAAAGATGGCGGCATCTGAGAGAAGATAAAAATCCTGGGCAATCTGCCGGTTCACTGCCTCGACGCTGTCCAGGTCCGGGGTATCAACCACAACAAGGTGCGCCCATTCCTTTCGATCATGTTCCAGAATGAGAAGATGACCGGGCTGACCGCTGGCAGCTTCGGGGCTAAAGTCCTCAGAGGGCTGACGTTCTATTTGAATGGAGCTAAAGGGGAATCCTTTTTCGATAGGGCAGTCCCTGTGGGCAAATACAATCGGACCGTAGGTCTTTGGTCTTTCTACCCCTGTTTCACTCAGAGGCATTCCACAAAAGGCGTTGAACAGTGTTGATTTCCCCGTTCCCGTACCTCCGACAAAGACTAACCACAGAGATGGTATCGATTGCTTGTAAGAGAATATGGAGAGTCTTTTTGGAAGCTCTTCCGCAAGCCTGTAAATTTCGCCTGCTCCGGGAGTGAGCCCTGGACATTTTATGTCATTACTAAACTGATTTTGTTGATTTCCCATGATATGCAAACTACGCAAAATTAGCGAAACCCAATCCCGCGTTCCGCAGGACTCAACCCACACTACAAGATCAAAAATATCAAAGAATTGGATTAGCCGCACAGGTCGAAAATTTTCAGTCATCGTAGTAAATTCTCAACTCATTGGCAAGGAAGGAGATTTGATAGAAAACAACCTTGATTCCTTTTAAAAAAGTGATGTAGTATAAACAGAAGTTTTGGAAATTCTATCCCGCCGCGGCGGGAAGAATAACGGGTTTCTCCAAATTCCAGCTTTCTCCCCGCTGTTTCAGCGGGGACGGAGCGAAACGGAGCCAAGTTCATTTATTCGATCATTTGCAATGAGAGGGTAAACGTGGAATTGAAACGCGTTGTTAACTTTATCGGTATCTGGCTCCTTTTACTTTCACTTGGCTGCGCAGCGGGAATTTCCCACCAGGTGCGCTCCCAGGTGACTTATGCCGGCCCATTTTCGGACGTTCAAAAAGTCCCCGATAAATACATCGGAGAAATCGTTATGTTCGGGGGCAAAATACTAAATAACCAGTCCTCACCAGCATCCTCTGAGCTTATAGTTCTTCAACTGCGCACCGACAGTCAGGATCGGCCCAAGGATGACGACCAGTCCGAGGGCCGCTACTTAATCCAGTCGGATCAATTTCTCGATCCGGCCATCTATAAGAAGGGAGTCCTGTTGACTGTGGTCGGAAAGCTCAGCGGCAGTGAAGCTAGGGCTATCGGCGAATTTGACTACGTTTATCCAAAGTTGAAGGCAATTGAGATTAAACTCTGGCCGAAGGCAAACCACAATTATCCGAGATTTCATATTGGCATTGGGGTCGGGAAAACGTTTTAGGAACACCCAGATTATGAGATACTTGAATGGTAGGCGTAAAAATGTGCATATGCTTGCCCTGTTGGTTCTTCTGTTGCCGGGCTACACCAGCCTGACAGCCTGTGCTCCGGCTATCTCTAAACAATTTCGAGAGCAGGTTACGCCACCTGTTTCCTTTAGTGAACTCCTTAGTGACCCAAATGCCTATGAGGGCAGAAAGGTAATTCTGGGAGGCTATATCCTTGAAGTAAAAAACGAGTCGGATGCCAGCCTGCTTACCATCCTCCAAGCACCACTCGATTTTCAAAACAGACCCCATTCACGTGACAAATCCAGGGGCCGGTTCATGATCCGGGCTGACAAATTTATGGATCCGGAGATTTATAAAAAAGATCGAAAACTTACCATTGGCGGCAGGGTTGCTGGAGACTCGGAGCAACCTTTGGGGGATCACATGTATCGGTATCCGGTTATAGAGGTCGAGGAATTGTATCTATGGGCTGAGGATAAACGTCAATACCAGGTGCCGGACCCCTACTGGGGTTACTGGGGCTATCCCTGGTATCCTTATTACCCTTCAATACGACCTTATTATTCCTGGTGATAGCTTTTTCTCTCAGGAGTTTCCACATCCGCCAGCAACCCGGTCACTTCTTGAAACTCAAATCCAGGTTCATCTGTGCAGCCAATTCCATAAGCTCATCTTTCACCTTTGTGATTTGTTTTTCCGCAGGCACACTTGCCTCCAATGTAAGATCGAAGAGCGGCGCCCCTGAAAGCGGCGCTCTGGCAACCTGCGTGTTCAAGGATTGGATATTGACGTTGTGTTGGTGTAAGAGATGAACCAGCTTTTGAACAACTCCAGGATGATCCATTGACATGACCTCAAGCTTCAAGGGCAGGGCGGGCTGAGTGGTGGCGGCAGTCGGGTCCTCCGCTTCGTGGAGGGATGTCTCAAGCCCCAGTTTTCCCAGATCATTCAGGCCAGCTCTAATGTCTTCCAATTGATCTAAGGAACACGAGAAAAGGGTCATAATGGAAAAACGTCCCCCCATGGCTGCCATCCGGCTGTCTTCGATGTTAGCGCCCCGCTCAAACAGTAATGTGGAAACGTCATCAACGATTCCGGGTCTGTCTTTTCCTACTGAAAACAGAATCATGTATTTTTTCATTGATTTTCTCCTATATTAAGTAGCAGGTTTTAAGCATAGCCATTGAAGTCGTGCAATAAAAGAGATCTAACGATATAGAATATATTTTCCTACTCAACCATTTAACCACTCAACTACTCAACGAGGTCTGAAGTGTCTAAAATTGATGGTTTTGAATCAGTGCCGAAAGCTTTATCACTTCAAGGTCCATCCCAAATA
>JAUUWD010000131.1 GCA_030589225.1 Desulfobacteraceae bacterium
CTCATCGGGGCAACAGCGGCCATTGCCGAGGCCCACGGTACGGAAAAAACTACCCATATCAAGGATAAAATAGCAGAGATGATCCATCTTAATGAGACACTGCATGCGGGGGCACTGGCAAGTACAGGGAAAGGTTATCGCACACCAAGCGGCGCTTATGCGGTAGATTCCCTCATGGCCAATGTATGCAAACTCAATATCACCGGTTTTCCATTTGAGATATCCCGTTTGGCCCAGGACATAGCCGGTGGTCTTCTAGTAACCATGCCATCTCTTAATGATCAGGATAATCCTGATATTGGGACTTACGTGAAAAAGTATTTGGTGGGGAAATCAGGAGTGGACAGTGAAAAACGAATACGCATATTGCGGCTTATTGAGAACATCACATTAGGTACGGGTGCAGTTTCCTACTTGACGGAATCCATTCACGGGGCAGGCTCTCCCCAGGCCCAGAAAATCATGATTACACGATTGGCCGACATTGAGTCTGCCAAGTCCTGCGCATACAAATTGTGCGGGGTTTGATTGATCGTATCGTCAAGAATGAGTCTTTGACAGGATTGTGTCTTCCGGCACTCACGGAAATTGGAGCCTGAATGTAGTCCCACCTGAAAGGTGGCAGTCTTCTTTCTTCGCACAAAAAGTGCATTCGCTGATCCTGCCTTGGCAGGCGTCACTCTCTTTCGGCATATACCTGCACCTTGAAGTCACCATATCTATCTTGAAATCGTATCGTTCGGAGAAGATCTTCATGCGTAACAGGTCTGCCCCTTTGCCTCCGGCATTGAAATCAAACGGCCTTTTAGAGGAATAATCCATTGTTTCCTGAGTTGCAAAAAAGCCTTCAAATATCCGCCCTTGGTTCTCTTCCGTAATGCCCACGCCAAAGTCCTGCACCAATAACTCGGCGCCTTCCCCTCTTTTTTTAACAACGATCTCAATCTTTCCCTCATCAGGCGTATTTTCTATGGCATTCTTTACCAGGCCATCAATTACCTTTTGCAATGGGTCTTGAGCCATGAAGATGGGCGGGGTGGACTCAAGAGAGCTTATGATTTCCACCTGGCGGTGGGAAAACAACGGCTTAAGATCCTCAAGTCTTTCCCTGACAAACTCATCAAGTACAACTTTCTCCGGAACTATTTCTTTAGCGCCGAATATCTCTTCAATCCGTTTCCTGATACGGTCAATTAAGGGCCCTTCTCCCACCTCCTCGGCAATGAGGGTCTCCAGTTCATCGGTGCACTCATCGAGCATCATGGAGAGGAGGTCATGGGCCTTGTATTGTCTTTGCCGTATGATGTCTTCTGTCTCCGCTTGAATCTCCATGATGCGGTCCAGATTCCTTTCGGCCCTTTCTATGGGGGGCTTCCAGGTTTCCACAGGCAGGGTTGCCAATTTCTTTGTGAGTATCTTCAAAGACCCGGAGAGGACGGAAACCGGTGTCTTCAATTCATGGGACAGGTGGTGGATAACCTTGTCTTTTGCCCGGTTTAAACCTGATACATCTTTTAAAGCCTTCTTCAGTTCGTCAGAAAACCGGGCGTTTTCAATGGAAAGGGCAACGGTTCCTGCCACCATGTTCAACATTTCAACATCCGTTTGTTCAAAGGCCCCCTCTTTTTTGTTGATGGCAGTCAACACCCCAATAATCCGATCACTACTCTTTAATGGCACCTGAAGGAAATTCCTGGTCTGGTACCCGAGCACTTTATCCCGCACGGGATATGATTTGGGGATCTTGGAAGTATCATTAACTATAACCGGTTCACCGGTCCTTATGACTTTGCTCACAACAAACTGATCCATCAAATCCACACTGAAACGCATCCCCTTTACTCTTTTCTGGGTGGCTTTGTCGTCATAGGCTGCGCTTAAAAAAAAGATTTCTTGTCTTTCCTCATTAAGCAGTGTAACAATTCCGCCCTCTGTGTCCAGCAGTCGTTTCATCTCATAGGTAATGTAATCCAGAAGCATCTCCAGATCAAGGTATTCTGGGAGCGCCATGCTTATCCGGAGCATTGCCTCATTGTTCTGGGCGATCCTTTTTTCCCGGGTAATATCCCTCACGATCACGAGTTCTCCGACAGACTCGCCTTTGTCATCTGAGTATATGGCACCCCTCATAACCACATCCAGGATCCGGCCATCCTTGGTCAGTCGTCTGGTCTCGTGACGCAGTATGGTCTTTTCTTCGAAAAGCTTCTTAATACTTTCACTGGCCTCTTCCTCCAGTCCCGGGGGTACGTAAGGAATACGTTTCCCTTCCAATTCATGAAGGCTCCAACCGAAGACCTCGGTGAACGCCGGATTCAGATAATAGACCAGCCCATCCAGGGTAAATACCACTATTGGGTAAGGGGCAAAATCGAGGAGGGTCCGTAGACGCCTCTCTGATCCACGCAGCGCATCCATTGTCCTCTTTCGCTCGGCGATCTCCTGTTTCAAGAGCGCGTTGGATTCCGAGAGCTCCGCAGTTCGTTCGGTGACCCTCTGCTCCAGCTCATGGTGTGCTTTTCGCAGAGCCTCTTGTGCCCGGTTGCGTGCGATCTCTATGGCTGCAATGTTTCCGATCAAGAACAGGGTATCCAGGTCGGAATGAGAAAAGACTGTCTTTGTCCGATTAAAGAGATAAAGAACTCCCAGGTTCTTCTGCCCCATCTGAATAGGGGCAGCCATTCCGGAGACAAGGCCTTCATTAGTTACGATTTTATGAAGCGGTCGCGTGAGATCCTTGTTGGTGAAGTAGTCCTCAATGATGTAACCTTTCCCTGTCTTGGCAACGAGTCCGCCTAACCCCTCGCCAAAAAGGAGGCGCACTTTTTTGAATTCCTCTGTTCTAATACCGGAAAAGCTGTGCATGAACACTTCATTGCGTGATTCATCGCGCAAAGCGATGTAGGAGGTGTCGGCACCAAGAAGCTCCCTGCTCTTTTCCACGACAAGTTGCAAATTATCATCGAGGCTGTGTTCAGTGGTCATAGCTGTTGCCAGGTCATAAAGGACCTGGAATGTTCTCAACTGGTTGTGCGGCCCTTTCTCTAATCGCACCAGCTCAACAACCTGCTCTTCCAGATCTCTAACCCTTTTCTCCAGTTCTTCGTACGTTGGTTTCCCGGTCATTAGAAAATCCTCCAATTCCATTAAAAAAACAAAAGGTCCATGATTCCTTGTCTGAAACGGAATGAATGGGCATAGCGATCACTTTGAAACTGCCTGGAATGTAAATCATTGACGCTCTCAGCAGTAAGAATATATTATATATAGTTATGTCTGCAGAATTTCAACAACTGGTATTCATTCCACCAGATCACAGATTCTTTGTTGACACCGGGCAACCAGCAGAAGAGACAATAGATTTTGTCTTGAGGGCGCTGAAGGAATTTGGCAACGATTCTCAAAGAATATCAGAATTCATGAACAGGGTATGCTGTAGTGATGACGTGGCTTTTGCTTTTGTTTACGGAAGCGCTGTAAATTCGAATCTGAGGATTTCCGAAATAGAGGATGTGGATGTCTTTATTGCCACGCGAAATAAAAAGTTCGTTTATGACTGGGATAAGCCAAAAGGGACAGAAATTCGTTATCTCCTTGTTTCAGACCTAAAAAATTATTTAAAGGTGGGGAAAAGGTTTTTCCTGCCTATATTCACCAAGGAATATAATACCCTGGGAGGGATCTTTACAAACGGGCTTCTGGCAATCAAGTTTTCGAAGGAACTGGAAAATATAATACAATGTGTAAGGCAGAATTTTAATAAGATACATGTGAAGGCGCTTTCACGGATTGTGGAGAACGACTGCAAAAAGAGGGTGGAAAAAAGGCATTTCTCTTCACATGAGAAAAGGCGGTACTCCTTTTATGGAAGTGAAAGCCTTATCTCCCTTGATGAGGCCCGTTTAATGATAGATGAGTCTGTAAAACGGAAAAATATTCAACCAGGGAAAGCCCCGGCAATCGCACGAAGAACCCTGAAAAGAATTAAGACAAGGAATGTGTTGGAGATACACCGGCGCTAATGATATGAAATGCCTTCAGGGCTATAGCTTTCAAGAAAAATTTCTGGCCTTCTATCTTGCTATCTCGTTTATGTCCTACTGCTTTTCCCCGAGGTATCGGGATTTTCGCTTCGCTTCAACAATCGTCAATCAACAATTTTACCCCGTGAAATGTATATCCCTTTCAATTCGCAGACCATTTAACCGGAGCCTTTTCTTTTCTATTTCACCGGGGCGACAATCATAAATCGTATACCTTATGCCAGCCAGCGTTTCCTCCTGTGGTAGTGCTTCACGTCACGATAACTTTTTTTTCCCACCGCGGTCAGTCCCAGGTAGAATTCCTTTACATCGGCATTGTCCCTGAGGGTCTCAGCATCACCGTCCAGGACAACGCGACCATTCTCCATTACATAGCCGTACTCGGCATACTCGAGGGCCATGGCCGCATTCTGCTCGGCTAAGAGCATGCCCACATGTTCTTCTTTGTTGAGACGCTGGATGATGTTAAAGATTTCTTCCACAAGTAAGGGTGCAAGTCCCATGGAGGGTTCATCCAATAGCATGATCCTGGGCTTTGCCATGAGGCCACGTCCGATGGCGCACATCTGCATCTCGCCCCCGGAGATGTATCCGGTCTTGGCGTTGCGGCGTTCCTTGAGACGGGGGAAATAAGTATAGACCCTCTCAAGAGCCTCTTTGATCCCTTTTTTGTCTCGACCCCTTGTATATGCACCCGTGAGGAGATCATCTTCAACGGTCAAATGCTCAAAGGTGTGCCTTCCTTCCATTATCTGGATGACACCCATTTTCACAAGTGCGGGCGCAAACAGCTTGTCGACCCGCTTCCCGTCAAATTCCACGGTCCCCTTGGTCACTTCGCCCCGCTCGGCCTTTACAAGGTTGGAAATGGCCTTCAGGGTCGTACTCTTGCCGGCCCCATTGGCGCCCAAGAGAGAAGCGATCTGCCCTTCATAGACATCAAGGGAGACCCCCTTCAGCACAAGTATGACGTGTTCGTAGATGACTTCAATGTTGTTGACCTTTAGTAGAGGCTCTTCCTTTGTAGCCATATTTGACCTTTCCCCCCTATTAGTCGGTTAAAAGGAAAATAATTTTTTTATTTCAGGAACGTGGAAATTCAGGGATTAAGGCATTACAATATGATCATCGCTTCAATTCCTAAACTCCTCAATTGGCAATTCCTTAATCCCGGTTTGTCAGGTAATAGAGGGAAGGGGAGCTTTAACACTCTCCCTTCCCCAAATCACACTTCATCAGGATCATTTACAGGTTCGAGGCGTGATACCCTTTTCCTTGGCGTATTTGGCCGCGGATTCCTCGATCATACCCCTGACAAACTCCCTCATGGGGCTTATGGCATCACCTGTGCTCACCCACTTCTCGCCGTCCCACTGCTGGACGAAGACCATCCCGCCCCCTTCATGGTCTTCACATGACAGTTTTACCGGCTGCATCAGGCCTTCGGCACCGATCTCTTTGATCCTCTCTTTGGTGATATTGAGGT
>JAUUWD010000164.1 GCA_030589225.1 Desulfobacteraceae bacterium
TACCAGGAGAATTTAATGCTGGATCTCAAATTTGCAAGAATAAATCTAAACACCATTAAGGAGATGGTAAAAAACAGGGAATCTGACCTTGATCTGTCTCAATTCGAGAGGTTGGATGAGGAACGAAGAAACAGGCTGACAGTGCTTGAGGAAATGCGGCACCGGCGTAACCAGGTAAGCGAAGAGATCGCTGCCATGAAAAAGAGAGGTGACGATGCCTCTGCGGTCATCAAAGAGATGAAACAGGTTTCTTCGAATATCAAGGATAAAGAAAAAGACCTTTCTGGATTCGTTGATAAATTGAACGAACTGCTCATGGTCATACCGAACATACCCCACGAATCGGTTGCCATTGGAAAAGATGAAAAGGATAATCCGGTAATCCGCGAGTGGGGAAAGATCCGGGAAATGGATTTTGAACCTCTCAATCATTGGGAAATCGGCGAACGTCTGGGAATTCTGGATTTTGCCAGTGCCGCTAAAATCGCCGGTGCCAGGTTTGCACTCTACCGGGGGCTTGGAGCCAAACTGGAAAGGACCCTTATCAACTTCATGCTGGATATACACACAGAAGAGCACGGATACATAGAAGTCCTCCCTCCCTTTATGGTGAATTCCGCCTCCATGACAGGCACGGGACAGCTCCCCAAATTCAAAGAAGACCTTTTTAAAATCGAGGGCTGGGACTATTACCTGATCCCCACGGCTGAGGTCCCTGTTACCAACATTCACCGTGAAGAGACCCTTTCTGAAGAACAATTGCCGATTTACTATGTTGCGTATACGCCATGTTTTCGTTCAGAGGCCGGCTCCTATGGCAAAGATACCCGTGGTCTCATTCGACAGCATCAGTTCAACAAGGTGGAACTGGTTAAGTTCACAAGGCCTGAAGAGTCATATGATGAACTGGAAAAACTGACCTTGAATGCTGAAGAGATATTGAAACGCCTTGAACTTCCCTACCGTGTGATTTCCCTCTGCACTGGCGACCTTGGCTTTTCGGCGGCAAAGACATATGACCTGGAGGTATGGCTTCCAGGTCAAAATCTTTACAGGGAGATCTCATCTTGCAGTAACTTTGTCGAATTTCAGGCCAGACGGGCAGGAATACGGTTCAAGAGGAAGGGGGGCAGCGGGAGCGAGCTGGTCCACACTTTAAATGGTTCCGGCCTTGCCGTAGGAAGGACCCTGGTGGCCATCATTGAAAACTATCAGCAGGCAGACGGCAGCGTGACTATTCCCGACGCGCTAAGAGCTTATATGGGCGGGATAGATTCCATACATTTATAAAATTACGGAGCGATTCTATTAACAAAATGATAATTAAGCATCACGATCCTTCGGGCTGGCGGGACTATCAGAAGCGTCTTAAACGCGATACCCGGAGAAAATACCTTCAAAAAAATCTCCCTGCATTAGTCCTTTATTCAGCGGGCTCTTTTCTGGTCCTGGTCTTTGTGTTTTGCCTCGGTTCCTGGGTTATAGGGCATTTGAGCCAGGCCAGCATCAATCCACCGGATACTAAGAAACAATCCAATATTGCTCTGAAAAAACCTACAAAAAAGGATCCCGCGATTTTACTGAAGGAGCTGGACCTGGGTTCAGCTCAATTTAAGGATCATTTTGTGGTGGAAAAGGGTGGTGAACATTTTGACATAACATCATCTATTGACCTGGCCTTTCAAGATTACATCCTTCGCCTGCTTCGACGTTCCAAGACCATACAGGCCGCTGTTGTGGTTCAAAGGCCGGACGACGGTCGGATCCTTGCCATGGTAAACTATGACAAGGAAGGAAACGGCCAAAACCTCTGCATAAAAGCGGACTTCCCTGCTGCAAGTATTTTCAAGATTGTGTCAGCGGCAGCTGCTCTGGAATCAGCAGGATATACCCCGGATCAACCTGTATTTTTTCAGGGACGCAGACACACTCTTTATAAACAGCAGTTGAAACAAACCAAAAACAAGTACACGAATAAAATAACCTTTAGAAAGGCATTTGCTTCATCCGTAAATTCTGTTTTCGGGAAATTGGGTATATTTGATCTGGGTCACGATTTGATGTCCGAGTATGCCAGTAGGTTTTTATTTAATCGAGTAATCCCTTTTGATTTTCCTGTGGGAATGAGCACCATTCAAATACCGGATGATGACTACGGACTGGCTGAAATTGCATCGGGTTTCAACAGAAAGACCTTGATCTCACCCCTGCACGCAGCTCTTTTAGCATCGGTCGTGGCCAATAATGGCATCCTGATGGCACCGTGGCTTGTTGAAGATATCTCAAGTGAATCCGGTGAGATTCTATACCACAGAAAGACGGCCCAGCTTACTTCTCCCATAAGCTGGAAAACGGCGGAAGACATGAAGGTCCTGATGAAGGATACAGTGATTTACGGGACCTGCAGGAAGTCTTTTAGACCGCTGCGGCGCAAAAAGGCCTTCAAAGGTGTTGATTTCGGGGCAAAAACAGGTACTATTAATGATAAAAAAGATCGATTCAAATATGACTGGCTTACGGGTTATGTTCTGCCCCAGAATGGCACTAAGGCTATAAGTATCGCCGTCCTGACGGTTCACGGAGAAAAATTGGGCTTAAGATCAAGCGAGCTTGGCCGATATATTATCAAACACTACCTTACATCTAAAAAAAGCTGAATTTTGCCAATGAACCAGTCTCCCATTTTCTTAAAACCCATTAAAGTGTTCCATCACTCCATAATGATGGTGTATAATGATGGCCAACATAAGCGCTGTGTAAGTTGAAGGATTTCAGAAACATCTATTTTAAGGAGAAAAATTCATGTGTGGCATAATATGTTATGTGGGTCAAAAACAGGCCAGCCCGATTCTTTTGGAAGGATTGAAACAACTTGAATACCGCGGGTATGACTCTGCCGGCCTTGCAATACAGCAGGAAAATGATATCGCATGTTACCGGGCAGTGGGGAAGATTGTAGAGTTGGAGAGAAAGCTGAATGGCGTGGACATCAACGGAACCGTTGGTATCGCGCACACCCGATGGGCCACGCATGGGGAACCCAACGAGGCAAATGCACATCCCCATCGGGACCAGGATGAGAACGTATTCGTGATACACAATGGTATTATTGAAAATTTTCTTGTCCTTAAGAAAAAACTGGAAAAGCAGGGGATTACATTCAGGTCAGAAACTGACACAGAAGTCTTGGCGCATTTGATCGGCCTGAATTTCAACGGCAGTCTCAATGAGGCAGTGAGAAAAACCATGTCTCAGGTGGAAGGAACATTTGGTTTGGCAGTCATTCACAGGAATGCACCTGGTGAAATTGTAGTTGCAAGAAGAGGGAGCCCTTTAATTATCGGCGTGGGCGAGGACGGCCATTTTGCTGCCTCTGATGTATCGGCAATGGTGCGACATACAAATAAAGTTGTTCACCTGGAAGAGAATGAGCTGGCAACGTTGACCGCCAAGGGTTTTTCTATCTCTACGGCCCAGGCGAAACCCATCGAGAGAAGCACAGAAACTGTAGAATGGCGGGCAGAAGACGTGGAACTTAATGGCTTTCCACATTTTATGCTCAAGGAGATCTATGAACAACCAGAGACCATAAAAAATGCATTCAGGGGCAGGCTCGAACCTGGTGAAGGTGTTCCTAAACTTGGTGGAATCATGCCTGTATGGGAGAGACTCAAGGAGTGCCGTCATCTGGTTATTGTGGCCTGTGGAACATCTTATTATGCGGGGTGCGTGGGACGGTATGTCTTTGAGAGGCTGACCGAGATTGACGTGGAGGTTGAGCTTGCCTCCGAGTTTCGCTACCGGAAGCTGAATTTTCCCGAAAATACCTTTCTTGTTGCACTTAGCCAGTCAGGGGAGACAGCCGACACCCTTGCCGCCATAAGGGAGGCCAAGCGGAAGGGGGCGAGTCTTTTGGGGATAGTTAACGTGGTGGGGAGCTCCATTTCCAGGGAAACAGAGGCAGGGGTCTATAACCATGCAGGACCTGAGATTGGCGTGGCTTCAACGAAGATTTTCACTTCACAATTGACCATACTGACTTTATTGGCCCTTTTGTTAGGCCGGCACCATAACCTATCTCTCACTGAAGGTGTAGAGGTCATACGGGCAATTCAGGCCCTCCCGGGGCTGATGAAAGATGTTCTCTCCCAGGCCCATCATATCGAGGCAATTGCTGAAAAATACCATAAGTGTAATAACTGGCTTTTCCTGGGCAGGAAATACAATTATCCGATTGCCATGGAAGGGGCTCTCAAGCTTAAGGAAATTTCCTATATTCACGCGGAAGGGTATCCTGCTGGGGAGATGAAGCACGGTCCGATTGCTCTGATCAACCCGGAGATGCCAACCGTTGCCATCATACCGAAAGATGACATGTATGAAAAGATGTTCAGCAATATCCAGGAGATCAAGAGTCGCAAGGGACCGGTAATTGCCATTGCCACAAAGGGAGATGATGATCTGAGAGAGATAGTGGATGATGTGATTGAAATACCGAAGACCCTTGATTTTCTGAACCCTATCCTGGCGGTGGTACCCTGCCAGCTTCTATCCTATTATTGCGCCAGTTTGTTAAACAGGGACATTGATAAGCCAAGAAATCTGGCAAAAAGTGTGACAGTGGAGTGAACCTGGAAGGCGGAAGTCGGCAAGTTGAAGGCATGTAATTCCTGATGCCTAACCCGGATAAACCTGAAAAGTGCCTAAAGTGAACTAAAGTTTGAAGTGCCTAAAGTTAAGGAACTTCGTGATTTTTTTTATAATGGATGGTTTTCACAAGGCCTGTGCGACAAATCAGACCAAGGGACTCGGGTAATATGTAGTCAAAGAATTCGACTGTCTTGCCTGCCAAGAGGCACAGTAACAGTTGGCTCAGCCAAGACCTTGATCGAGAATTTTAGACAATTTGAAAATGTTAAATATTACCTTGAACTTTAGTCACTTTAGATCACTTATGGCCAAGTAATTACTCAACTGGTAGAGCCTTATTATGCTACCACTACCCGAGGTAGTGGTTTAGGCCGATTAATTAAGGACTCTTAACATTCTAACTTTAACTCACTTTAATCACT
>JAUUWD010000078.1 GCA_030589225.1 Desulfobacteraceae bacterium
AAAAGGGAGGCACCTGAAGATGTCCTGTTCTCTCCCATGCCGGGTCTGGTAGTGGAGATAGAGGTAGAAGAGGGAGCACGGGTGTATCGAGGTCAGGATCTTGACAGTATTGAGTCCATGAAGATGGAGAGTGGTGTCTCCTCACCCTGTGACGGGGAGGTGGAGGAGATCAGGGTCCAGTCGGGGCAGGCGGGGCAGAAAGGGAATGTGCGGATAACTTTCAATATATGAAATAAAAGACTTAAGACTAACCCGCATAGAACCGCCTGCAGGACGGCGGGCAGGCTTGAAAAGAGATCCCCACGCTCGGCCTTTGGTATCCAAATAAACGCAACAATATCTTAACCGGACACTACTCGGATGGACTAAGCTAATCGCTGGATCAACAAGAAAGGGGGTAACCATGAAGAAGAATAAGATCTCCACGGCCGATGAGGCCATCAGTGTTATTCACGACGGAGATGTCATGGCCGCTGCCGGCTTTGTGGGGAACGGTACCCCTGAAGAGCTTCTCATTGCCTTAGAGAAGCGTTACGGGGAGACCCGCAGCCCTAAAAATATCACCCTGCTCTTCTCCTCTGGATTGGGTGACGGTAAAGAGAGGGGACTCAACCGGTTGGCCCACAGGGGTCTTTTCAAACGGGTTATTGCCGGACACTACGGGCTTATGCCGAAGATCGGCAAGCTGGCCATGGAAAATGAGTTCGAGGCCTACAACCTGCCCCAGGGGATGCTCACAAATCTTTATCGCGCCGTTGCAGGAAAAAAGCCCGGGGTCTTTTCCAGGGTGGACCTGGGAACCTTTGTGGATCCGCGGATTGAGGGTGGAAAGGTCAATGAAAAGGCCACGGAAGAGGTGGCTCCCGGCATGGAGATTGAGAGGGACATCCTGCCTAACATGGAGTTTGAACCTGTCATCAATGAGGTGGCCCGGATGGATCCCAGGATCTTCCAGACGCGTCCCATGGGCATCCGGCCTGAGCTGCTCCGTCGGGATATCGAAGAGAGAATCAGATACAATCCGGAGACAAATACACTGCGCCTCAACTTCAAGGGGCTGGAGATTGAGTCCAGGGATGATATCGAAATCATACGAAAGGTTGCCGAAGAGAAGTGCATTGCAGCGGGCAAAAAGGTGAAGGCCATTGTGGATTATGAATCCTTCAGTATCGGAGAGGACCTTCTGGATGCATATTTGGAGATGGGTAAATCCATCATCGAAACCTATTATAAAGATGTTACGCGGCACACCACCAGCGAAGAGATGCGCTCGAAATTGGGGGATGAATTTGTCAAACGGGGTCTGGCTCCCAGCATCTACGAGACCGAAGAAGAAGCAGAGACAAAGATTTTAATCTAATTCACGAATAACAATATACAAACATTGAATCCCTGGTTCGCTGGATAGGTCAGAAATCATAGGCGTTGCCCTTTGCTTGACAGCTCCTTGGAAGCATGCAAACTCCATTTTCAAAATCAATGAAGGTATCTTATGGAACAGGAAAATGACACTGACCAAAGGATATCACCAGACTGTCTTCTGGCATTAATAGGGCCTTCCCCTGCCGATAATCTGGAGGGCCACGATACAGCCGTTTTATGGAGGAGCGAAATAGCGGCTCAGATGGTTAAAGGTCTTTTCAATTGAGAAATCTCCTTGAGTCCATGGGCGAAAATCCCTTCTTTTTCGGGCCGATGGCAGTGGTCGCCGATTTGCAGAAATCCATGTTAGAACGCTTCGTAATTGATCCTGCCAAGGTTATGGCGAGAGTCCTGGTAAGCACAGGACATGGACCTGACATATTAATTGAACAAAATGAATGGTTAGCTATTCCCGTCTCCTACCATCTCTTTTATAACTTCTCCTACCGAGGGGACGGCATGGATTAACCCGGCAACCTCTCCCGAAGGTAACACACCTGCTTCCAGGTCTCCTTTGAGCCAGGACGCCTCAATGGTCTCTCCTGCAAAGGCCCTGTCCGTGGCCTCCTCCCCTTTCAGCATCCTCTCAACCAGAGGGGTCCGCAATGCCCGGATTCTGAATCGGCCCATATCCACAAGTCCTGTGCCAGTCTCCTTTGACTCCATAATGGTGGCTTTGTAATTGGCGTGGGCGACGCACTCCTTGGTTGCGATGAAACGCGTGCCTGCCTGGACCCCTTCCGCGCCCAAGGCAAAGGCGGCCCTGTACCCGCGAGAGTCCCCGATGCCGCCTGCAGCAATCACAGGGAGATTCACCGCATCGACTACTAAAGGCACCAAAACCATTGTGGAGGAGACCTTCAGTCCCTGCACTCCTCCGGATTCGGCCCCTTCGGCCACGATGGCATCGGCCCCTGCGGCCTCGGCGCCCCTGGCAACGTCCACTGTGGGTACGACAACGATGACCTTGATGCCCATATGGTGGAGCATGGGGATCAGCGCCTTGGGAGATCCCCCTGAGACTGTGACACACTTTACCCCTTCCTCTGCCAATACTTGGGCAAATTTTTCAGTCAACGGGTTCATCACAAAGAGGTTTGCGCCAAATGGCCTGTTCGTGAGCGCTTTGGTGCTCTTAACCTGATTCCGCAATATTTCAGGATCAACAGCAAAGGCGGTGGCCAGAAGGCCGAATCCGCCTGCTTCAGACACTGCAGCTACTAACTCCGGATTGCAGATAACACCCATTGCCCCCTGTATGATCGGGTATTTGGAACCTAACAGCTCAGTTACTCTTGACATGACTCCCCTCCTTTTTGGACTGTTGATGCAGTCTTTTAATAACGATAAAGCTTTGAGCTGGAATCTAAATGAGAAAAGGGATCATTTGAAAAAAACTTTGACCCCTTTAGACTAAATGGTCAGGAGTTTTTCCCCGGTTTTCAGTACTTCTGTCAAGGGTTCTCCCCAGTATTTGACCTCTATACCCACTTCTTCTAAGGCTCCTGTTACGCCCAATTGATCGGCGCAGGCTTTGCAAGCAGACACAGACACTCCCGCAGAAAGCAACTCTTTTATCTTGTCCTTTATCTCAGCATTTTCAACTGCAAGTTGTGCGGGGGAACCCCATATAATAATGGTCACCTTTTTCCACCACCCCAGTTTGAAGGCGTTGAGGCCATACATAAACACCATCTTGTCCGCTGTTATTGGGTCGGCATTTGTCCACAGGATGTATAGATGTTCTTTTTCTGCCATGATTCCTCCTCCTTTCTTGATTCACGCCTTTTTAATTTGCTGAGTTCTTGAAAAATCCTCAACCCTTGATCAGAAGATCCCTTTTCACATGTTCCGGATCCACGGAGCCGGTCATGGACATGAAACGCTTCATCTCTTCTGAGACCTCCTGGATAACATCTTTAACGCCCTCGGCCCCATTGGCAGCCAATCCGTAAAGGATCGGCCTTCCAAGCCCCACCAATCGGGCGCCGAAAGCAAGGCCCTTGAAAGCATCGCTGCCCCGTCGAAAACCGCCGTCCACCAGTATAACTGCTTCTCTTTTGGCAACCCCGACGATCTCATCCATGACCTGGAATGGATGGGGGAGGTAGTCTAAGGTATGGGCCCCATGATTGGAGATGAAGATCCCGTCGGCCCCGGCCTCCAAAGACTTCTCGGCATCCTCTTTACTCAATACCCCTTTAAAGATAAGAGGGATGGATACCCGCTCTCTGATCTCCTTAAGTTCATTGAGGGAGAGGGGAGAGCAGTCAGCGGCCATCTGCCTGTCATGTACCTTGGTCCCCTGGCCGGAGTCTATTTCGATGCCGATCCAGTTGACGCCTGCTGACTGGATCTCGTCAATAGCCTCGAACATCTTCTGTCTGTCTTTTAAAGGTTTTGCGTTGGCGGCCACGGGAACGCCCGTTGCCACAATATCTTTGAGGTTCTGAGGGATTGGAGTGCCGGTCCAGATAAGGCTTCCAGCCTCTCTAAGGCCTTCTGCCACCTGCATGAGACCGTTATCCACAATCGCCGGGATCGGCATGGTCATGGAAGACATGATAACTGGGGTTTTCAGTTCCACGCCTAAGACAGTGCATTGGGTGGCCGGTACAACCCCGTCAATGCAGCGCTGTTTGATGGTATACTGATCAAGGACACGGCGGTTGTTGGACATGACGAATTCGGTCTCAACGCCATCCAGTAACCAACCAATATCGCGCGTCTTAAGCTCCGCTTCTCCCTTTTTATAAATTTCGGTGAGCTCCATTTTTCCCTCCCGATTATTATTTATTCCGGCTTTTGTAGTATTTGACAAGATCGAGGACATTCGTTGCAACAAAACGGCCAACAGGGCCGGTGCTGTACGAGGCCACCTCTATGGTCTTATCCGGACGTACCAGAAAACCGGCAGGCTGAATATAGCCTTTCTCCTTTTCGTAAAACGCACCTGTCAATCGAGAAATCTCCACAGCATCCATGCCATAGGCCAAAGAAAAGGTGAGCCCCAGTTTTTCCGTAAATTCCGTTGTCTTTTCAGCGGAATCAACAGAGCCCGCTATGACCCTGATCTGCTCCTCTTCATAGGCCCCAATGGAGGACTGGAAGTCGGCCAACTGCCGAGTGCAAAAGGGTCACCAGTAGCCCCGATAAAGAAGAAGTACGCCGTAGCCCTCCCCAAAGCCTTCAGGAAGTTTATGGATTTCTCCTGGGAGGAGTTGGATATCCATTGCAGGGAACGAATCATTTACATCCAGGAATACCGTTGTTGCTTGTGCCATTGTTAGACCTCTTTTTTGATTGTGCGCTGTCAAAGTTTGATTTGAACGATCGTTCAATATTTAGGCAAAAAAATTATTGCAATACCGCCACTGCCGAATCCGCAATACTCCTGAGCAAAGAGGGCTCAGGGCGGCTTCTCGAAAGCACCAGAAGCCCGAAAAGGGATGCGAGGAGACTTTGCGCAGCCAAGTCCGCGTCAAGATCCTTGGATATCTCTCCATTGCCCTGACCCCGTTCAATCAATCGCTGGAAAAAGCCTTCAATTTCCATCTGTCTCTGGGCAACTATGTCACGGATCTCTGCATCATGAGCAGCCAGTTCAAGGGCGGTGTTTGTCAGAAAGCACCCGAGACGTTCAGAATCGGAGAAGATTTCATCGATCCGGCTCTGAAACAGATCTCTAATGGCCGATATGGATGACCCAGAGCGCTCCAATCCGGCCAACAGAGCTTTTCTTTTGTCATTGTATAGCCGAAGGGCCTTGATGAAAAGGCCGCGCTTGTTCCCGTAAGTATCATAGATGCTCCCTTTATTGATTCCCATGGAGCGCACCAGATCCTGTACTGATGTGGCTGCATAACCACGGGACCAGAAGGCCTTCATGGCCCTATGCAGGACTTCTTCCTCATCGAATTGTTTTTTCCAGGCCATAGAGAAGATTAACAACGCCAATTGAATGAGTTGAACGATCGTTCAGATCAATTATATCCGTCATTGAAAATCTGTCAAGCACTTTTTACGATTCTTTTGCTTTCCCGTTTCAGGAGATCGCTTTCCCCACCAAACGTAGCGCTTCCTGACCTTTGGCAGATCTTTCTTCACTCGTTGGCCCAGGACATGCCCAGACTCCTTTTCAGGATGCTTTAGTGTGGAGGGAATTCTGTTCTTGTCTAACGATAATGAGAAATGCCTCTATAGCTCTCGTAATAACCGTATCAGTCCTGCGGATGAACATGGTAGACACCAGCTCAAAATCCCTCGAAATTCTGTGTGTTAGGACCTCGCTGCTGTGGAAATTGTTAGGCGTTTGTCTGAAGGTATCGTATGATCATTTCGATCGGTAGCCTGTTGTGTGCGAGGGAACGGTTATTGAACCGGAAATTCGGACAACCAGGATTCTCAGGTTAATCAAGAGTCAGTGGAGACAGGTTCGTCATCACGGCTCAATTGATGCCCCGGAGCTGCTTGATTAATACCAAGAAGCTATAAAACCCAGAGAATAATAGGAGGATGTTATGAGGTTCCTCCGTATTCGCCGGCAGTATCGAAATGCTCAAGCGTGTGGCTTCCGGGACATCCCCCTTAGCCATTCCTCCGGGGTCTTTAGGTGTGACTATTCATTTTTCCATTCAGGTTTTCTTTTCTCAAGGAATGCCTTTAAACCTTCCTGGGCATCTGCCGTATTCATGAGTTCATTCAGGTAGATATCTTCGATGAGCTTTAGTGAGGGCTCCAAATCATCCATCAAACCGACTGTTATTGCCTTCTTGGTTTTTCTCAATACTTCTGCGCTCAGTTTAAGATAAGGCTTGACAAAGTCGGCCGTGGCTGATTCCAGTTCGTCTTCCGTTACGACTTTGTTAACCAGCCCCATAGCCCTGGCATCTTCAGCCGATATGGTTCTCCCGGACAGTATGAGATCCATAGCGTCTTTGCGCCCCATAATGCGGGGCATTATCTGCGCTGCAATGGGCGGAAAAACACCCACCAGTATTTCGGGTTGTCCAAATTTGGCTCCCTCTGATGCAATCACAAGATCGCAGAAAATAGCCAATTCACACCCGCCTCCGAGACAGGAACCATAAACAGACGCCACGGTTGGAATTCCCAGTTTGTCCATAAGACGAAATATGCCATGAAACACCTCAATCATTTTAATAACCAGGTCTCCCATGTGCTCACCCACATCCACGCCCGCAGAAAAGCACTTGCCTTTTGCGTTAAACAGCACAACCTTTAGGTCCTTCTTGCCCTGCCAGCCTTTCAAGACATCGTTAATCTCCTCCATCATGGCAATGTTCAGGACATTTACCGGGGGTCTGTTAAGGGTGATAGTACCCAGGCCGTCTGCAAACAAGGTTTCGATATTCTGGTAGCTCATATTTGCTCTCCTTTCATGGGTCTCAGGGTTTTGCCCTGTTAAGTGGAGTAATGGAGCAGGGGAGTAATGGTTTTAAGTAATGGTTTTAGAGGATAAAAGAATTACTTTTCCGTTTTTTTTATCCAGTACTACAATACTCCATCCTTCTATGGACAGATTTCGACAACGCCAGACGCGAGCAAGCGCAGTCAGGTAGAAATTCAGGCACAAGTTAATTGAAAATGGCAGGCGGACCTGCCATGATGGCCCTGCCTGCCATATTAGTGAGTGACGCTTAAATAAATCGATTATTCCTGCGGTTTGCCCATAGCTTCCGCAAACATATCCATATCCCAGGTTTTCATATCGGCAATATCCTGGCG
>JAUUWD010000017.1 GCA_030589225.1 Desulfobacteraceae bacterium
TAGGTCACCACATCGTGAGATTCTTCAAAATTGATGGAACCACCTTCAATTTTATCTTTCAAAAAATCAATGATATATAACGGCTCAAAATCCAGTTCCCCGAAATACTTGGGGTAGGTATTCTTAAATGTGTAATAACCCTCGGGGCAACTGAAAACAACCTGTTTAGCGCCTGAAACACGAATCAAATCGAGGTTCAGTTGGGCCAACCGTCTGAACTTCTCCTCATTACCGTTCCAGAGTGCGTCCTGTCCGCAACACCTCTCATCATTGCTGACCACCGGCTCTACCCCACAGGCATTCAGGATCTTCAATACATTCTGGGCCCCTTTAATTGAACCGGCATCAATATACCTGAAAACGACATCAAAATAAGGCCTGCACCCCACAAAATAGAAGACTTCGCCCCTATCCGTTGTTTTCCCGTCCTCAATCCAGAAGGTACGGTTTTGTTTGACATCACTAGTCTGGATTGCCGTAATTGTCTGAAGCATACCATTATGTGAAGGGACGCCATCAAAGCCCTGTGCATGAGCCTCATCACGCAAAAGACGCACGAATTCAGGGAAATCAATGTTGGCAGGGCACCGGACACTGCATTGTGCACACGTTAGACAGCTCCATATAGTGCTGTCAGAAGGCTCCTCCAGTTCATAGAGAGAGCGCTCAATAATCTGCCTGGGCGAAAAATCAGGGAACACCCTTGCAACAGGGCAACTCCCGGTGCATACGCCGCAGTCAAGGCAGTAATAGGTCTGTGTGATATCAATCAATTCAGCTATAGCAGTCATGCCAACGCCTCATATAATTTATCCTGTTAAAAAGTTCTTTCGACAATTGTTCTCTTCCGAATCTCTTATCTGCGACCGCCATTCAGGCCGCTTGTTTCAAGGCAGATGGCCCGAGGGACTTAATCTGCTCAGTAAATTCTCTTGCAATCTCAGCAAACAGTGTGCCTTCTGCCGAGGAGACCCATTCAAGACGAAGTCGCGTAAGGTCAATGCCAAGTATCTTGATCAGTTCCTGGGTCAATTTAAACATCCTTTCGGCCTTTACATTACCATCCAGGTAATGGCAGTCGCCTATGTGTCACCCGGCCACCAACACACCGTCAGCACCCATTTGAAATGCTTTGAGAATGAAATTGGAGTTAACCCGACCAGAACACATCACCCGGATAATACGCATATTCGGCGGATATTGAAAACGGCTAACGCCTGCAAGATCAGCAGCAGAATACGCGCACCAGTTACAGGCAAAAACCACTATCTTTGGACTAAATTTATCATTCATTGAGCAAACTCCTGTTACGATTCAATCATCACTCGTTAGTAAACACGCTAGCTTTAAAGTAGCTACCAAATTGGCAATATTACGAGAACTTGAATAAACCTAAATCCGAAATCCCAATATCGAAACTCGAAACAATTTCAAAATCATAATACCAAATGACCAAAACTTTCCTGGCATTCTTGCCATATCTGTATAAAACTTTTAAAGATTTCCTTTGTTTAGAATTTTTTATAATTTGGGTTATTCGTATTTGTTTCGGATTTCGTACTTCGAGTTTCTTATTTGTTAATACTAACAAAGCGAATAAACTTGGTAGTTCAATCAGTTACCTTTTTAAATGGTGTGATCCTGTGTCAGCTTAATGCCGCTGCCACTATGCTCAACACCTCTTGGTCGTCGTAATGGAAAATGGATGCCGCTCCCGTCGGGCAGGCCACAGCGCAGGACCCACATCCCTTACAGAGGGCTGCTTGAACATTGGCCACTGTCTTGTTATCCTCACGTTCCACAAGAGCAATGGCGCCGTATGGGCAGGCCTCTTCGCATATGCCGCAGCCCCGGCACATAATTTCATTTACATGGGAAACAACACCCTCAACCATGAGGTTTTCCTTGGAGAGCACAACGGATGCCCTGGAAGCCGCTGCTTTTGCCTGCGCGATGCTTTCTTCAATTGGCTTTGGAAAATGGGCCATACCGGCAAGGAAGGTTCCTTCTGTGGCGAATTCAACAGGTCTGAGTTTCGCATGGGCCTCCATGAAAAAACCATCTTCATTCAAGGGCAGCTTATACACCTGTGCCAGGGGTTCATTGTTACGCGGCACAATTGCGGACGCCAATACCACGATATCAGGTTTAATAGCGATATCCCTGCCCAGAATATTATCCTTGACTATAACTGCAATTCCTTCGTCACTTTTATCAACCTGCGGTTTTTGTTCAAGGTCATACCTGATAAAAATAACGCCCTGTCTTCTAGCTTCAGCGTAAAGCGCTTCTCGTTGGCCATAAGTACGAATATCCCTATAAAGGATATATATAGCCATTTCCGGGTTCATTTCTTTAAGCTTTAAGGCCGATTTGACCGAATGAGTGCAACAGACCTTTGAGCAATATGGCCTTTCCGGTTCTCTTGACCCAACGCCCTGGATAAAGACAGCGGACTTTGCCCCAGAGACTATCTCGTCTCCGTTCCTGACGGCGGTATCCAGTTCCAGGTGAGTCATTACCCTGTCATCTTCACCATACAGGTATTCCGTGGGCCTATGCTCTTCAGCGCCAACGGCTATCACCACCGCGCCGTGTTTCACGGATACATCGGTGCCGTTTTGTGAAATAGTAGTTTCAAAATTACCCACGAATCCCTCGGCCTCTTTGACGGTGGATTCAGTATAGATATCGATCATGGCATGGTCTTTCACCTTTTTAATCATCTCTTTTATATGGCTGGAAATTTCATCTCCCCTCCAGGTGTCAAGCAGATTCAAGGCATTGCCGCCCAGTTCATAGGATTGCTCCACCAGATAGGTGTGAAAACCCTGATCTGCAAGGCCGAGGGCCGCTGTCATCCCGGTGATACCGCCTCCGATCACAAGGGCTTTATCGTTCACTGATATGGTTGGTTGGGGTAACGGCCTTATGAGTTGAGCCCTGGCAACCGCCATGCGCACCAGGTCCTGCGCTTTTTGTGTTGCCTCCTCTTTTTCTTTGCTATGGACCCAGGAACACTGATTTCGAATGTTAGCCATTTCAAATAAGTATTTATTCAGACCCGCATCTCTTAGTGTCTCCTGAAACAATGCCTCATGCGTTCTGGGAGTGCAGGCCGCGACAACGACCCGATTCAAATTCTCCCGTTCAATTGCCTCTTTCATCTTATCCTGGGTATCTTGGGAACAGGTAAAGAGATTCTCCTCTACATAGATAACACCAGGGAGTGTGCGTGCGTATTCACCAACTTTCGGAACGTCCACTATCCCTCCGATATTAGTGCCGCAGTTACAAACAAAAACGCCGATTCGAGGTTCTTCAGAAGAGACGTCCTTTTCTTGCGGGTAGGTCTTTTCCTTGACAAGTGAGCCCCGAACGTCAGAAAGGTCTGCCATTGCTTCGCAGGCGGCCGCACTGGCCTCCATGACCGAATAGGGGATATCTTTCGGTTCCTGAAAGCCTCCACACACATAGATGCCATTGCGGGAGGTTTCGACAGGGTTAAAGACCCCGGTTTGAACAAAGTTGTCCTCATCTAATTTGATTTCCAGTTGATCGGCAGTATTAATTAGGGCTTCAGGCGTTTCCATGCCTACTGACAACACGACCATGTTAAATGTTTCTACTTGAATGTCCCCATTTTCACTAACATATTTAAGCACCAGATCATGGGCTTTTGGGTCCTCTTCAATGGAATGAATCCTGGTGCGGACAAACCTGACCCCTTGTTCATCCCTGGCCCGCTCATAATATTTCTCGAAATCCTTGCCATAGGTCCTCATATCCATAAAGAATATGGCTGCGTCCAGGTTATGTCCTGCATGCTCTTTTGCGATCACGGCCTCCTTAACTGCATACATGCAACAGACAGAGGAGCAATAGGAGTGGTCACACTGGTTGATATCCCTGGAGCCAACGCACTGGATGAAGGCAATCTTTTGCGGTTCTTTTCTATCTGAAGGCCTCAATAAATGGCCCTGAAATGGTCCTGTGGCGCTAAGGATGCGCTCGAACTCTATGCTAGTCACCACATTCGGGTATGCAGAATATTGATATGTGTCATATCGGCTGGGATCAAAGGGCTTAAAACCGGGAGCCAGTATCACAGAACCCACGTCAATTGATAAAGTTTTTTCCTGCTCAGCGTGGGTCTCAATCGTAACGGCATGGGCCTGACAGGCTTTCACGCACTCGTAGCATTCACAACATCCCCCGCAGTTGAGGCAACGGCCTGCTTCTTTCTTGGCCAACTCCTCATCAACAGGGAGAGCAATCTCTTCAAACCCTGAATGCCTTTTCTCAACAGGCAGGATTGGAACCTCCAGTCTCTTCTTTACAGGAGCATCTTCCGGAATTTCTACCCAGTTTGTCCCTACTGGTGGCTCCTCTTGCCATTCGGTGGGCAGTTCTTCACCTCGCAAGTATTTGGCCATGTATTTGGCTGCCTTTTTGCCAGCCTCAACCGCCTCAATAACAGTTGCTGAACCCGTAATCACATCACCGCCAGCGAATATTCCCGGCTTATTGGTCTGTAATGTCTCGGGATTGACCACAAGTAAGTTCCACTTGGAAACTTCCAGACCTGAAAAATCTTCCCCTAAGAAATCAAGATCCGGTTCCTGTCCTACGGAAGAGATAACATGATCTGCTTCAATGAAAAACTCTGAACCTTCAATAGGAATAAATTTTCGCCTGCCTGTGGTATCGGGTTCGGTCAGGCGCGTGCGGGAACACTCGACGCCAACCACCTTGCCGTTTTCAATGACAATTCTTTGGGGGGCTACGTGAAAATGGATCTTTGCTCCTTCGCTTTCAACTTCCTTTTTTTCTTCAGAATCAGCCGGCATTTCTGCCAGAGAAAAAGGATCTATCATATTGACGCTTTCAGCGCCCAATCGAAAAGCCACCCGGGTGGTATCCATACCGGAATGGCCTACTCCGAAAACAACAACCTTACCTTCAAGTTTCTTCCGGCGCCCCAGTTGAACTTCTCTCATAAAAGTAACTACATGGGAGAAGCCTTCGGTGTGCTCTTCGCCTGGTATTCCAAGCTTCAGGCCCTTCCAGGCCCCGGCGGCCAAGAAAATCGCCTTGGCGCCATGTTTCTGGAGCTCTTCAATTGTGAGATCCTTGCCAATGGCCGTATTTGTATGAATTTCTATGCCGTAGCGTTTGAGGTTTTCTATCTCTTCGTCCAGGACAGACCCCGGAAGGCGGTGCTCAGGGATGCCATATCGCATCATACCGCCGGTCTCGGGCATAGCCTCATAAACACTCACCTGATACCCTTCAAGAGCAAGAAAATAGGCAGCAGTGAGACCAGCAGGGCCTGATCCTATGATGGCCACCATTTCATCCATGGACGTTATTTCGGGGACAGGGATTTCACTAAGTTTTACATGGTCAGCAGCGACCTTTTTAAGCTCCCGGATCGAAATCGCCTCATCTACTTCGAGACGGCGGCAGCTTTTTTCGCAGGGACGGGGACAGACACGACCGAGTACGCCAGGAAAGGGGAGATCCCGCATGATGATTTCGATAGCTTCCCTGTACTTGCTTTCCTTTACCATCTGCACATAACCCTGCACATTCAGATTAGCCGGGCAGGCCATAGTGCATGGTGCTGTGTCGAGTTTCCCTATGGCGAAGCTGCCTGGAATAGCCTGGGCGTAAGGTTTGTAAGCGGCCTTCCTATCATTCAAGCCCTGATCGTATTCACTCGGCAATGCGACTGGGCATACCTCCACACAATCGCCACAGGCTGTGCATATATCAGGATCTATATATCTTGGGGTCTTGTTGAACGTGACCCGGAAATTTCCTTGCTCACCCTCGATTTTTTCAACAACTGAACATGTATGGAGTTCGATATTGATGTGCCGGCCGACCTCGACCAGTTTGGGCGAGACAATTCACATGGCACAGTCATTGGTTGGAAAAGTCTTGTCCAGTTGGGACATGACACCACCAATGGCCGGAGATTTTTCCACGAGATGAACATAAAAGCCGGAATCTGCCAAATCCAAGGCCGCCTGCATGCCTGCGATGCCACCGCCTACAACCATCACAGCACCCTGGACGTTTTGAGCTGCATCAACTTTCATTATTGACCCCTTATCAATGAAACCTAATCGTTTCCACTCTTCTTTAATGAGAAAAAGTAAGTTCTCAACAAATTCGGGTAGAACAACTATATTCCCTCCTTCACGGGAATGACAGCCATGCTGGGTTTACCGTCATGCCCGCGTAAGTGGGCATCCGGCAAACCGACGAATAAACAAAATATCCGGAACTATTGAGATGATACTAAAAAAAGTAGTGTATAAAAGAACTGGTCAAACTTATACAGAGGAAGATGGTTTTTTGTCAAGAACGATTTCCAACCATCTCTAATCCTCAGGGTAACGTCGAGGAAAGGCAGAGTGGTGGGTGGATTATCCATTAGAATGGCATTTATAAAATATACAATATAGTTGGTTGTTTTGTCTGAAAATACTATAGTACTCGTCATTGTCACAATTTAAGCATAATATCATTGACGGTCTCGTAAAAAGTCAAAATTTACAGGATTCTCCAATTCAATATTCTGATAACAAGCTTAAATAATTCGTAATTCCTGAATCCCTAAATTCCTAAATCCATGTAAAAAGGACTTTTTACATGGGCATCATCATTAATCTTATAATATTTGAACTGATTGTGCGGCGGTTATGGGCAATTTTAAGATACTTGATCGCTAATTTTTTTTGTGATGTAATAGAATTATCTAACGAAGCTCCGCCTCCCCGGCCCGTATCCCGCTAAAGCGGGAGATGTGCAAACTGACGAGTCTTCGCGATACTGGATTCTGGATCCTCGATACTGGATAAAAGTGTAAAACTTATTCCTTTTTTAGTCCAGCATCACGTAAGTTCGGGTAAATCAAAGATGAAGAGAGGGCATAAGGTTATGAAAAGAAAAAACCTCAGTGAAGAACAGAAAGAATATCAAGCTCTCCTCCAGAGTGTTACCGATTATGTGATCGCCGTCAACAGAAACTATCAGATCATTATGGCCAACGACCTTTTCATCAATAAACTGGGCGCACGTTCTGAGGGCTTTTGCTACAAGGCCTGGAAAAACAGAGATGATAAATGTGATGATTGTTTGGTGGAAAAATCTTTTCGAGATGGCCGGGTTCACCAGAATGAAGAGGCAATTGTGCTGAAGGATGGCAGAATTGCACAAATGCTCATTAAATCAACGCCGGTAAAAGATGATCAAGGGAAGATTGTCTATGTCCTGGAAGCGGCCACTGACATCACAGAAAAGAAACGTCTTCAACAAGAACTAAAAAGCGTAAAAGGAAATCTGGAGAAAATAATAGATGCGCGTCTAAACCATCTGCAAAAATCCGAAGAGAAATATCGAACTATATTTGAGCGTTCCCGGGACGCGCTTATACTTACTGATTCCAATGGCAAAATCATGGAGATCAACCGGGCAGGGGTTGAGATATTGGGATATAGAAACAAAGAGGATCTATTGGATCTGACATCGGTAAAGGAACTCTTTAAAGATCCTGAAGAGTTCTACCAATTTCAGAAGCAGGCTTTTGGAGAGGGCGTAGTCACAGAGTTTGAAGTACGCCTTGTGGGGGGGAAAAGCAGGTCATTTGATGCACTGATCACATCGAATGTGATTTTGGATTTAATCGGACGGATTATCGGCTATGTGATCATCATAAGGGACATCACAAAAAGAAAGAAGGCACAGCAGCAGATAGAGATGCGAAACACCAGGCTTGCCATCCTGAATGCCATCTCCATGACCATAAGTAACAGTCTGGATCTAAATGAAGTGCTTAACAGCACCATTGATAAGATCCGAGAACTCCTCGAGTCAGACAGCGTCAGAATCTATCTTCTTGACGGGAAGCGAAATGTTCTCAATCTGGCAGCCCATAAGGGGCTTTCATCTGAATTCATTTCAAAGAGCCATATAAGACACCGTGAAGTGGGGGCAGGATTCCTGGGCCAGGCCGTTCTTGCGTGTGAAACCAGGGTTGTTGACAATATAGAGGCATTCGAAGATTCTTACGCGGTTTTAATGGTAATGGAATGTGTTGACTCGACTGCTTTCATACGAGTTGTCTCGAATGGGCAGCCGCTATGGGTAATGGTGGTGTCCAGCTATTCAGGTTTCAAGTTTTCAGCCAATTATGTGGATTTTTTGACGGCTATCGGCAATCAGATAGGAGTTGCTGTAGATAATGCAAATCTGTATGAGAATCTTAAGAGAGCCTACCAGAAACTCAAGGAGGCCCAAGAGCAGGTCATTCGGACTGAAAAGCTGGCTTCACTGGGCAAATTGGCCGCTACTGTTGCCCATGAGATCAATAATCCGCTTGCTGCGGTTCTCACCTATACCAGGTTAATGATGAAACTCATGAGCCGGGGTCGGTTCACGCAGGAAAGACTTGAAGACATTGCTCGATATTTAACAATCATGGAATCAGAGACAGCCAGGTGCGGAGAAATCGTAAAAAACCTTCTGGCTTTTTCTCGTCAGCCTAAAATCACCATGGAAACCAGCAGCATCGAAGAACTTATTGAAAAGACACTGGTCCTTATTTCTCATGACCTGGAAATGAAAAATATCCAACTGGTAAAGGAAATTGAACCGGATTTGCCCAAAATCAAATGTAGTTCCAGGCACATTCAGCAGGCCTTACTGAACCTCCTGAGCAACGCCTCAGAGGCCATGACAGAAGGAGGCACCCTGACTGTGACAGCCAAACGTTCCAAAAGCGATGGTTTTGTGGAGGCTGTTATTTCCGATACTGGCTGCGGCATTTCCGAAGAAGACTTGAAGAATATTTTTGAGCCTTTTTTCACCACCAAGGAAGAGGGCAGGGGAGTTGGTCTCGGCCTTTCAGTAGTTCACGGAATTATCACCAGGCACAATGGTTCCATAGAAATTGAAAGTAAACCAGATGAGGGAAGCACTTTTAAGGTTCGGCTGCCCACGGTTCGATAAAGGGTGATCTTTAAATAGAACCCCCAAATGTTTCTCTGTACGTGTTTACAAGTGAACCTATATTATAAGTCACGGAGGGATGGATGATGACAAAAATGCCTCGTATTCTTGTCGTTGATGACGAAGCGGCCATGAGACAATCTCTTAAGGACTGGTTGATGGAGGATGACTATGAGGTTGACCTGGCAGCAAGCGGGGAAGATGCCATTTCCATGGCCCGGGATAGAAGCTGGGATATAATTCTACTGGATCTCAAAATGCCGGGAATGGATGGTCTGGAAACCATGAGCAGGCTTAAGAAAATGATTCCGGAGACTGAGATACTCATGATGACGGCCTATGGTTCCATAGATACAGCAGTTCAGGCCATGAAAGAAGGGGCTTTTGATTACCTGGTCAAGCCTTTTGACCCAGACGAAATAGATATGCTGATCAAAAAAATTGTAGCACACAAGGAACTGGTTCTTGAGAATATCCTGCTGCGTAAGAAACTGGCGGAGAGACGCCAGTATGATGAGATTATCGGGAAAGGCGATGCTATGCAGGAGGTTTTTGATTTGATTTCCCGTGTGGCCCGGGCCGATTCTACGGTCCTTATTACCGGTGAAAGCGGCACAGGGAAAGAACTGATCGCCCAGGCCATCCACGGAAACAGCAACCGCTGTTATATGCCATTTATTGCAGTAAGTTGCGGGGCATTACCTGATTCCCTGTTGGAAAGCGAACTTTTCGGTTATGTAAAAGGGGCCTTTACCGGTGCAGAAAATTCAAAGAAGGGCCGTTTTGAGATGGCCAACAAAGGCACCCTTTTCCTTGATGAAATCGGAGACATCAGCCTGAAAACGCAGGTTGATCTTTTGAGGGTCTTACAGCAAAGGGAACTCATGCGTCTGGGGAGTGAAGAGGTCATTAAGGTTGATGTTCGCATACTGGCAGCCACTAATCGTGACTTACAAAAGGCTATTAAAGAAAACCGATTTCGTGAGGATCTATACTATCGCCTGAATGTGATCTCTATCCACATCCCCCCTTTAAGAGAGCGAAAGGAGGATATCCCTCTACTTGTAAAGGCATTTATCGAGAAGTATTGTCTGGAGATGAATAAAGAAGTTGTGAAGATAGCCCCTTCCGCCCTTAAGCTACTAACAGGTTATGACTGGCCAGGAAATGTGAGGGAATTGGAAAACGTCATTGAAAGGGCGCTTGTGATCGGCTCTGGTAAGAAAATCGTATCAGAGGATCTTCCCTTTTCCCGAAAAGAGATTGAACCTTATGAGTTTCCCAAGTCATTAAAAATGATGGAAAAAATGCATATTGAAAGAATTTTGGACAAAAGTGATTGGAATATCAGTCGGGCAGCTCGCGAACTGGATATCGATCGACAGACCCTCTACAATAAAATAGAAAAATATCAGATCAGAAGGGGGCAGGCTTAAATCGATTTGTCAAATTGCATCACTATTTGCCCCATCGGGGTTGTTGAGGAAAATTTTCTTGCCCGTATCACAAAGTGTATTGAAAAACACCACGATCTCGTGTGCAAGATTTCCCCAGGAATGGAAAAGCCCAACTACGCTTACGATGAACGGCGGGGCCAGTACAATTCAAAACTGATCCTAAAACATCTGATAAAATGTTGCCCTCAAGATACCCTAAGATTCATGGCGGTTACACATGTGGACCTGTATGTGCCAATCCTTAAATTTGTATTTGGATTGGCTCAGATGGAAGGTCAATGCGCTGTCATCTCAATACACCGGCTTTGTCCGCAATTCTACAATCTGCCGCCAGATCCCGATCTTTTAATGGCGCGCGTGGAAAAAACCGTGTTGCACGAACTGGGGCACAGCCTTGGTCTAACCCACTGCCGAGATCGACGTTGTGTTATGTACTCTTCCACTCGGATTGAAGATACGGATTTTAAGCGATCAGACTATTGTCCCACCTGTTTTGAACTTTTCAGGTGGCGCCTTGATAAATGCCTCACTAATGCTCATACTTGAATGCCTATTTTTTCGGCACTTGTCGTTTATTTTGACAATAGTAAAATTGATAGAATAATCAGCAGATTACAATTGTATTTATCTGTCCCCCGCCCCATTTGCCGAAATTCTCGGCAGATAGTGTAGTTATCTAAAATGCTTCCCAAACCCGCCTTGACATTTAATGCCATGTAAATTCAATAAGTTGAAGGGCTTTTCAGGACATCGGGAGCCATTGGCACGGTCTTTGCTGATTACAAATTTCAAAACTGAAATAATAATTTTTTTCAAATATCAGAGGAGGGGCTAAAAATGGAAGGCAGTATTATGAGAGAATCTATGAGGATTGTTCCGCCCGGGAAGAAGAAATGTGTATGGATGGAGGCCGGAGTCGTTTCCTACAAACTTTGTGATAACAACTATGACTGCTCCACCTGCGTATATGACCACGGGATGCAATTAAAAGTTTCCCGTCAGAAAGAAGCAGCCGCGAGTATTTCCGCGGTTGAAATGGCGCCAGATAAATTTAAATTCACTGCAACATGGGTGGACAAAATGATGCAATTGCCCGCTTTTCAGCGCAAATGTCGTTATATGATTACAGGTGAGGTGGGCCGTAAGATATGCCCCAATGCCTATGTGTGCGGCAGTTGTTCCTTTGACCAGATGATGCAAATGCGCTTGCAGAGCGAGGTGCTTCCTGTGCAAGCCCTGAATCAGGTAGCAGGTTTTGAGATGGCTGAAGACATCTATTACCACGAGGGCCACACATGGGTCAGGCCTGAGTATGGCGGCCGTATCAGGGTGGGGTTGGATGATTTTGCGCAAAAGCTTTTGGGAAAGCTCAGCAGGATTGAAACTCCTACTATTGGCCATGAAGTGAAGCAGGGTGAGGTGGGGTTTCGAGTCAGACGTAATGGTGAAGTGGCGCAGGTCCTCTCCCCAATTGATGGCATCATAACCCATATTAATGATCAACTCTTGGACCACCCCGAACTGGTCAATGAATCCCCCTATGAAAAAGCATGGCTATTCATTGTTGAGCCAACAAAACTGCGCAAGAATCTAAAAGTATTATATTATGGCGAAGAGGCACACAAATATATTAGTGAAGAAAGGGAAAAGCTCTTTTCCATGGCCAATGATGATTTGAGGATCGCCGCAGATGGTGGTGATTCAGTGGAAGATATCTTTGATGAGCTTGAAGGGAAAAACTGGAACAAATTTGTGGAAACCTTTTTCAGGACTTAATCGTACAATCTCCAAAACCTCCCGTTCTGTAAAGTAACGAACGGGAGGTTTT
>JAUUWD010000278.1 GCA_030589225.1 Desulfobacteraceae bacterium
TTATATATTTGTAACCGTTTACAGGTTCAGGGTTCAACGTTCAGGGTTAAGAAGGACAAAGAAGGGATTGAGGACCCGAAATCGTCGTCAAAACACTCATTTTTCCAAGTAATTGCCAATTTAGCTCAAAATTTTGGATTAGGCCTGACGAAGCTGCCGCTTTTCTCATAAATATGTAACCCAAATGCACTCCGTGGACGAGAATTGAACCGTGAACCCCTGAACCTTTGAACCCGTGAACGGTTACGAAATGCGTAGCGCTTTGGGAGTACAAACCTTAACACATTGGGGGGTTCCCCCACACAGGTCACAGTGATAAGCATTTTCACCAAATACCGTCAAAGCATCGAAGGGACATCGTTCCGCCCTTTTTATAGCCCAGATGAATCTCTTTTTCTCCAACCCCTCCCTGACCTCTTCCCCATTCAGGCATTTCATCTCTTTGCACTGATTGCAAAGAACGGGGAAATTTTGACTTGAGTCAAGGTCATCTTTCTGGATACGAATGGCCGATTTTTCCGTATTTATCACTCCTAAATGCAAGAGAGAACACACCATTTCGCAGAGATGACAGCCGCTGCACTTTTTCTTATCAACCTTGATTCTCATCTATCAATTTCAAGTCTTTTCAGAGTAGTCCTTTTTGGAACACCATTCTGGTCCCAGCCATGGAGCCGATAGTATTCATCCAGCATTTTGTCAAACTCCACCCGCAAAATGACTTCCCCCCGGGCAGGCCCTTCCGGGACAGGTTCACTGAAATACCTTTCGGGAAGGGTATCCTCCTGACGTGAGAAGCCATCTTTGATCAACATCATTCTTTCCAGGGTATAGATCCTTTCTCCAATGGTCTTTAGGTCCTTTGCCCCAAGGTTGAGACCGGTGGATAGGGAAATTAACCTGGAAAATTGCCTGTATTGGAGAGCGTGAGGGCTTGAAAAAACAGTGAGGAAACGGCAGACACCCAGGGCATCAGAGACCGCATTCAGGAGTTCATGCCACCAAACCATCCTTCCCTTCCCCGAGTAGGAGGAAAAATTATTGTTGACCGAACCTCCGTAAATCCTCTTCAGGACTTCCTCGGGAAGCCCCAGGATGTCCAGGGACGGACGGCTCCTCATGTGGCAGGCCCCCCTGGTGGACGTGGCCATACCAAGGGCGAAGCTTTTTGGGAGCCTTTCATCGGTCATCTCGATGGGAAAATTTTTTACTTCGAGGAGATAATCATGAGAAGATTCACCAAAGTCCTTTTTTGCAAACGGGCCTTCTGCTAAAATATCTCCGAAGTCTTTTCTATTTGCAATCAGGTGGATAAGTTCTATGACAGACTCTCCATCTCCCCAGACCAATGGGAGCCCTGTCCTTTCCTGATCAATAATACCCCTTTGGTATAGCTCCATTGCCCAGGCGATATACGACCCTGTTGAAATAGTGTCAAGGCCATAGTGGTTGCACAGTTCAACAGCGTAAATGATATTCTCAAGATCAAGATTTCCCAGTTTAGTCCCAAATGAACCTATGGAGGCATACTCCGGACCCTCCCCTTTTGTCCCTTTATACCTGCCTTCTTCTATGGAAAATCGATGGCGACAGTGGGCAGGACAAGCAAAACAGGAAAGCATGCCAGTGGAATAGGGTTCCAATGCCTCGGCCTCCAAATGGTGACCTAGATCGCCGACCGTGGTTAATTGATTATTGCGGACGCTCAAAATGCCCATGGCATTGCCGTATTTAAAGAGGAGAGGAGTACCGAGTTTTCCAAGGGCCTGGGCCCATTTTGTCTCCATTAATTTCTTCAAGGTGTTGAGATAATACCTCAAATACTTCTCCGGCTCTGAAATCCTGATATCCAGAGTCCCCCTGACTGCCACTGCCTTGAGATTTTTTGAACCCATAACAGCGCCCATCCCGGTTCTCCCGGCAGCATTTTTCATACCAGAACGGATGGCGGCATATCTTACCAGGTTCTCACCTGCCACCCCGATACAGGCGACCCGGACTTTTTCATCCCCCAACTCGATACGAATTCTTTTCTGTGTTTCAACCGTATCAAGGCCTTTCAGCTTTTGAGCATCGCGAATCTCTATTTCGCCGTTTCTAATCAAGAGATATACCGGATTTTTACTCTTGCCTGTAATTACCAAATGGCTCAGTCCTGCTTTGACCAGTTCAGCCCCGAACTCACCACCCATACTGGAGTCTCCAAGATGGCCTGATTCCGGTGATTTGGCGGTGATATTGATGCGGGAGCCAAAACCGAGAGTACCTGTAAGGAGTCCGGCCCCAAAGATGAGCGGGTTTTCCGGGGAAAATGGATCCAGACTGGAAGAGTAGTACCTGGAAAGGAGATACATATTTATCCCCCTCCCACCCAGAAATTTTTCCCGAAGATCTAAAGATAAAGGGGTAATCTCGATGGAACCATCTCGGAGGTCAATGAAGGCTATCTTTCTATCTAAAACCATCTTGGGCTCAAGACCTACAGTAATTTCTGGAAGAAACGCTCCCACCGGGGAAAGTAGTGCTCATCAGGTTTAAGTGATATCACCACGGCGGTGGCACGGCCCACAATCTGTTTGCGCTCAACAAATCCAAAAAATCGGGAATCCGCGCTGTTGTCCCGATTATCACCCATTAAAAAATAGTGTCTTTCTGGAACGATCACCGGTGCAAATGAACGCAAGGATGGTCGCGCAGGTGTAATCATCACCGGATGTGTTTGTCCCACAATAGTTTCCCCAAAAAAGAGGTGATTCAATTGCTCGTGAGGTGCGATCTGGTTAATAATTTTTTGATCGAGTGTTTCATACTCCGCGGCTTTTCCGTTGATCAAAAGCTGGTTGTTCAGCATTGCGATTGCGTCTCCCGGAACACCCACAATACGTTTGACCAGGCGCTTACCATCTGCTGGTGAAAAGAAGACTACTATGTCTCCTCGTTTTGGATCATCCCAGCTCGCCAGGTGCCAGGTTGTGTAAGGAAATTTCAGATCATAAGCCAGTTTGTTCACAAAAATACGGTCTCCTTCTAAAATGGTCGGTTTCATTGATCCGGTAGGGACATCATTCCAATCCGCTATGGCTGACTTAAAAGATGTCGCAATCAACAGGGCGATAACTATACTACATCCCCCCCCCCGCCAAAACAGTGATAACTTTTTCTTCCATTTATTCAACATGTGTCTCTCCTTAAATTTCAAATTTCGAAACAATTTACATGAGCTATTACTTCTTTTCTAATACCCCCTGTTAAAATCAACTATATATTTGAGTGGTTTTTTGTCCACAAACCGACGGTAATTCTCAGCGAAAATTTTAACAATATCCTCTGGAAAACTGAATCCTGAATTATGAGGAGTAATCATTACATTTGGTAAAGCCCAAAGACGACTCTCTTCGGGGAGAGGTTCCTCTTCGAACACATCTAACACTGCTCCGCGAATAAGTTTTTCTTCTAAGGCCCGAACCAGTGCGCTTTCAGAGACAACACTGCCCCTGCCTACATTGATCAGTACCGCAGAACTTTTCATGGTCTTAAT
>JAUUWD010000181.1 GCA_030589225.1 Desulfobacteraceae bacterium
GGAAGAGAAGGAAGTTATTAAGGAAGAGGATGGCTACTACAAGGTGCAAAAGGGCGATAGCCTTTCCACGGTAGCAGGTAGCGGAGATGTGTACGGCAACACATTAATGTGGCCCGGTCTTTTCCGCCTTAACATGGATAGACTTGGCGGAATGAAAGTGGCCGAGGCTTTCGACCTGAAATGGTCAAGCCTCTTCAGGCTGAACACGGATAGATCTAATGGGGTGAATGTATTGGAAAACTTTGAGGCCGAAGAGCTGCCCGAAGGTCTTAACCTGAAATTTGTGACAGAAAAAGACGCAAAAGAAAACCTGGCCAAAGTGGCACAAAAGATCTGGGTGGTTAGTGTGATTTCTTCCCAAAACATGAAAAGCCTTGTTCCGCCTGCCATTACATTGATGAAAAATGGCTACCGGGTGTACATTAGCGAGGCAAGGGTAAAAGGCCAGGATTGGATGAGACTCCGTGTCGGTTTTTTTGCAACCTATCAGGAGGCCACTGAGGAAGGGAAAAAAATCATGTCCATGTTGGGTGAGGACGAAACTTGGGTTACCAGGATAGCGCAGAGTGAACTGGAGAATTATGGTAGATACTGACGGGATACAAATTTCGGGATGTTAGAGATATGAAAGGGAAAAAGATCATAGTGGGAGTAAGTGGTGGGATTGCCGCCTATAAGGCAGCAGAGCTGGTCAGACTCCTTGTAAAGGCGGATGCTCGAACATTCGTGACCATGACATCCAATGGAGCTCGATTTGTGACTCCCCTTACATTTGAGGCCCTCTCGGGAAACCGGGTTATCCGGGACATGTGGGACAATGAAGGGACATCCATAGACCATATTTCCTGGGGTCAGGAATCGGACCTGATCATCATTGCCCCGGCAACGGCCAATTTCATAGCCAAGATGGCACACGGTATCGGAGATGATTTTTTATCCACTATGGTGCTCGCGGCCACAGCCGGGATTTTGGTCTGCCCATCTATGAATAGTCAAATGTTTAAAAATCCGGCTGTACAGGACAATCTCAGAGTACTAAAGGCGAGGGGAATCACTGTCATGGAACCGGGTGAGGGGCAACTCGCTTGTCACACAGAAGGTCCTGGGAGGCTGCCAGAGCCCGGGGATATTATGGAACAGGCATTTATCCTGATCTCTCCGCAGGATCTTTCAGGGTTAAAGATACTTGTGACCGCGGGCCCCACCGTAGAGCCCATCGACCCTGTGCGATACATTACCAACAGGTCTTCCGGTAAAATGGGTTATGCACTGGCCAGGGCCGCCAGACGCAGGGGTGCCTCAGTGACTCTTGTTAGCGGACCAACCAACCTGAAGCCGCCTTATGGCGTTGAATTTTGCGGGGTAAAAACGGCTGAGGACATGAAGCAGGCTGTTTTTAAAAATCGTCCCAAGTGTAATATCATCATCAAGGCAGCAGCGGTTTCTGACTACAGGCCAAGAGATAGTGCGGCCCACAAGATTAAAAAAGACGAGGATTCCTTATCTCTTGAGCTGGTAAAAAACCCGGACATACTGGCTGAATTGGGATCTGCCAGGAAAGAGTCCGATTGCCTATTGGTGGGGTTTGCCGCTGAAACAAAAGACTTGATGGCAAATGCAAAGAAAAAGCTAAGGGGCAAAAATCTGGATATGATTGTGGCCAATGACGTCTCAAGAGAGGATTCAGGGTTTGAAACGGACACCAACATCGTAAAAATCATTTACAGCGACGGCCAGGTAGAAGACCTGGCGCTGATGACAAAGGATGCGGTTGCCGATTTGGTGCTCGACAGGATAAACGCAATGTGGGAAGGTAGTCTTGAACACAGAAGCGGAAATTAGAGATATCTTTGGTCATCTAAAGAAACTGATAATGATCAATGAGGAGATGGGCATTGAACCGCCGCCCATACCAACAGAGACATTGAATTGTCCTGAGGGTGCAATAACAGGGAATCAGGATAAGAAAAAAGGAGCAGGTAATTGTACTTCCCTAAAAGCCCTGCGAACCTTCATAGGTGACTGCCAGCGGTGTAAACTCCATAAGGGCAGAAATAACCTGGTCTTTGGTGAGGGATCCTCTGATGCAAAGCTTGTGTTTGTGGGAGAAGGTCCCGGTCGGGAGGAAGACATAATTGGCAAGCCCTTTGTGGGCGAGGCCGGAAAACTGCTAACAAAGATCATCGAAAACGGAATGGGGCTCACCCGGGAAGATGTCTATATCTGCAATGTGGTGAAATGCCGTCCGCCCAACAATCGCGATCCTGGGAGAGATGAAATCGAGACCTGTATTCCCTTTTTGAAGCAGCAGTTCAGTATCATTAAACCTGAGGTCATCTGTATCCTCGGCCGGATAGCCGGTCAGGCCCTGTTGGGGGGTGACTTCAAAATTACCCTTAAGAGGGGCACGTGGCATTCTTATATGGATATCCCGGTTATGCCCACGTTTCACCCGGCCTATATCATCAGGAATCCGTCTCGGGAGCGTGAGCTAAAAGGCCAGGTATGGGAAGATATCAAAAAGATCATGAAACATCTGGGGCTCCCACAAAGCCCCTGAGCCTGGAGGTCAAAAAAAATGGCTAAACATGGAACCGCAGCCTTTTTCTGCTTTGTTTTTATCAGCCTTGCAATATTGGGAATTCCGGGTTTTGGAACGTCTGGAATGGCCTTGGCCGAAAACGAAGTCTTCATTATTGAGCTTGAAGGTCCAATCAACCCGGGTACGGCCATGTATGTGATCCGAGGCCTGGAAAAAGCAGCCGAACAAGGTGCAGGGCTTGCCATACTCCGCCTCGATACCCCGGGGGGTTTGGCTTCTTCCATGCGTACCATTATCAAGGCCATATTGAATTCACCAATCCCGGTTGCCGTATGGGTGGGACCCAGTGGGGCCGGTGCAGCCTCTGCAGGCGTAATGATCACAGTGGCAGCCCATATAGCGACCATGGCACCAGGGACGAACATCGGGGCTGCCCATCCTGTCACAGCAGGCGGCAAAGACATTGATAAGACCATGTCAGAGAAGGTGGTGAACGATATGGCCGCCTATGCCAGGGGAATCGCGGCAGACAAGGGAAGAAACGGGGAATGGGTAGAGAAGGCGATTCGGGAAAGCGTTTCCATAACCGCTGCTGAAGCGCTCGAAAATAATGTAATTGACCTGGTGGCAAAGGACATTGACGAACTCCTCCAAAAGATAGACGGAAGGGAGGTCAGTGTACCCGGGGGTAAGATCACTCTTAAAACCGCAGACCTTAAAAAGACCTATTTTCGCCCCAGCTGGCGCGACAAGGTACTCAAGACCATCAGTGACCCGAACATTGCCTATATCCTCATGATGATCGGGCTTGCCGGGCTTTACTTTGAGCTGTCTCATCCAGGGGCCATCTTTCCGGGTGTGATCGGAGCCATCTCCCTGATTCTCGCTTTTTTCTCCTTTCAGACCCTGCCGGTCAATTATGCCGGTCTCCTGCTCATTGCCCTGGCCATTATATTCTTTATTGTCGAGGTAAAGGTGACGAGTTATGGTGTCCTCTCCATCGGGGGATTGATTTCCATGACCATAGGTTCTCTCATGCTGTTTGAGGATGTGGGGGGTTCTCTAAAACTGAAGCTGCCGACCATCCTTTTGGTGGGGGGTTTTTTTGTTGTGGTTGCGAGCCTGGCATTCAGGGCCTTTAGGACCAGACCAATGAGCGGGACGGACGGCCTGTTAGGCGAGGTGGGCATGGTGAAGGAACGGATCGACCCTGAGGGACTGATCTTTGTACATGGGGAGTACTGGCGGGCAAAGGCCAGGGAAAGGGTTGAACCAGGAGAAAAAGTGGAAGTGGAAGGTGTAGAGGGACTGGTTCTATCAGTTAAAAAGACCAGCAATTAGGAATAGAACATAGCTCCACTGCGCTCCGTCCCGCCATCTGCGGGATACAATTTCATATACTTTTAACTAAAGGGAGGACAACATGTTTTACATTCTTGCAATAGTGCTGATTGTGCTTTTCCTCATGTCAGCCATTAGAATTTTAAGGGAATATGAGCGAGCCGTGATCTTTCGTCTTGGCCGAGTGATCAAAACCAAAGGCCCGGGATTAATTATCCTCATTCCGGTCGTCGATAAGATGGTCAAGGTGAGCCTGCGCCTTGTGGCTATGGATGTGCCTCCACAGGACGTGATCACCAGGGATAACGTCTCCGTTAAGGTGAATGCGGTCATCTATTTCAGGGTCATGGAGCCTAGAAATGCTACTATTGAGGTGGAGAATTACCTTTTTGCCACGTCACAACTGGCACAGACTACACTGCGGAGTGTATGCGGGCAGGTGGAGCTCGATGAACTGCTGGCAGAAAGGGAAAAGATCAACACCCAGTTACAGGGCATCCTTGATAAACAAACTGATCCGTGGGGCATAAAGGTCTCCACAGTTGAAGTAAAGCATATTGACCTTCCACAGGAAATGCAGAGAGCCATGGCCAAGCAGGCTGAGGCCGAGAGGGAGCGGCGGGCCAAGGTCATCAATGCAGAAGCTGAATTTCAGGCCGCCAATCGGCTGACAGAGGCTGCGGAAATAATAGCCAAACATCCCGAGGCCCTTCAGTTGAGATACCTTCAGACCCTGAGGGAGATATCTTCAGAGAGCAGTACAACAACATTTTTTCCGGTCCCGATTGATCTCCTCACGCCTTTTATTAAGAAGCAGTAGATCCGTTTTCTCAAAGAGAAAAATCTCACCCCTCCCCTGGGGGGAGGCAGGACTAAGTCATTTAAAGAGATAACACGTTGAAAGAATAGAATTTATTTGTTTATTTAATTTTCTGAAAATCCGAAGCTCGAAATACGAAATACGAAACAAATACG
>JAUUWD010000208.1 GCA_030589225.1 Desulfobacteraceae bacterium
GTTTACGGTTTTCGCTCGAGGCGAATCAATCACTTGCAGGGCAGGTAGATCGTTTGACATTTTAGGAAAAAAGATAGGACAAATAAAGACAACCTCCATCTTGGAAAAACATTCCCTGGCAGTACCAGTGGCAGAAGGATCATTCCTGGCCGGGCAGGCCGTAAGGCCTAAGCCTTAACAATTGACGATTTTCGATTGACTATTGACTATTATTTATTGATTATTTTTGATTGCCGATTGACTATTGGGGCTGAAATGGATGAGGATGAGCTAAAAAGGAGAACTAAGGAGTTTGCACATCGTTGTATTAAGTTAAGCATGGCTTTACCAAAGACCTATTTAGGGAATCATATAAAAGGACAGTTGATCAGGTGTTCCACATCGATAGCTTCGAATTATCGGGCTGTTTGTATTGCACAATCAAAAGCGAGTTTTATCTCGAAATTGAGTATTGTCATAGAAGAAACGGATGAAGCATATTTTTGGTTGGAATTTATTATTGATGAGCGTTTATTAGGAAAAGAACGAGTTCTACCTTTGCTTAGAGAGGCCAGTGAATTAACATCAATTTTCATATCGTCCAGAAAAACGGCCAGAGGCAATATGCCAGTTTCCAAAAATAATATTCAATAGTCAATCGAAAATAGTCAATCAAAAATCCCCAAGCATTTCCTTCGCATGGGCCACCGCACGCGGGGTTATTTCCCTTCCTCCTAAAAGGCGGGCAATTTCCTGGACCCTTTCTTCGGGTTCTAATCCTGAAATGATGGTCTGGGTTCGTCCGTTAAAAACCTCCTTACTGACCAAAAAATGATTTTGCCCCTGGCTTGCAATCTGAGGCAGGTGGGTAATACACAATATTTGGTGGTATGCTGCCAGGGATGAAAGCTTTTCTCCAATAACCTCTGCTGTGGCACCACTAATTCCTGAATCAACTTCGTCAAAAATCACTGTTTCTACAGAAGCAGTTCTTGCAAGGATAGTCTTGAGTGCAAGCATGATCCTGGAAAGTTCACCCCCGGAAGCAATTCTTGCAAGCGGCCTCAAGTCCTCCCCAATATTGGGGGAAATCATGACCTCCCCCTGGTCAAGACCAGCTAACCTCCCTTCCTCACCTTTGACATCCTGCAATTCTCCTTGCTCACCATAACCCTCGTCAAACTTCACCTTGAATTTAGTCTCAGCCATGTGAAGATCCTTAAGCTCCTTCTCCACTGCCTTTTCCAATCCTCCGGCCGCCTTTTGCCTCTTCTTTGAAAGTGCGGCGGCGCGAGACATCAAGTCTGCTTCCAGGTCCTGGCACTCTCTTTCGAGTTTGTCCAGCTTCCCCTTTTTTTCATCTAAGTCGTACATCATGGAGGCCAGCTTATTCTTGTATTTCAGGACATCTTCCAGGGTGGGGCCATACTTTCGTTTGAGGCCATTCAGGACTTCCAGTCTCTCCTCAAGTTCTTCCAGCCTGTGAGGGTCCATATGTATAGTTTTTTCATAATCTCTGAGCGCAAAGGAGACATCTTCAAGCTTAATTTCAATCTCAGCAAGAGATTCCTTGATAGGAACGAGTCCTGGGTCTATCCCGGCCCCTTTGTCCACTCTTTTGATACACTGAGAGATTGAAGAAAGAACAGAATCATTCCTCTCATAAAGGCGCTGATATCCTTCTGTGACGATCTCCAATAACTCTTTCGAATGCTGAAGACGCCTTTTTTCTTCCGCTACCTTGGCGTCCTCCCCCGGGCTGATCTCGGCCTTTTCGATCTCCTGCATCTGGAATTGTGTTAAATCCTGCCTTTCCCCCGTCTCGGTAATCTCTTTTTTCAGGTGATTAATCTCGTCCTTCAATAATTTGTACGCATTGAACAATTCGTTCAGATTAAGCCTCTCATCCGAAAGACCGCCAAAATCATCTAACAAATAGAGATGATTGTCCTGCTTAAGGAGAAGCTGGTGCTCATGCTGCCCGGATATGCTGATTAATATGGCCCCCACACGGGATAGCATTTGCAAGGTTGCCATGGAACCGTTAATCAGGATTTTATTCCTGCCCTCCCGAAAAATGCTCCTCTTGATCAAAAGCTCCCCATTAAAGGAAAACCCAAGCTCGGATAACATTTCAGTCAACGACCGGTTCTCCGGAAACTCGAAAAGGGCCTCTACACTGGCCTCTTTGCATCCGCTGCGGATAAGATCTGCAAATGCCCGGCCACCGAGGATCAAATTCATGGCATTGATGATAATGGTCTTTCCTGCACCGGTCTCTCCCGACAGGATATTGAGCCCGGACTTCAGGGAGAACTCAAGTTGTTTGATAATCGCAAAATTGGAGATGCTCAGGTGAACAAGCATGATGAGTTACGGGTTGCGGGTTACAGGTGCTCCCATGTAACCCTTAGGACCTCCTGGTAAGTCGTTTCCCCCCCAAGGAGCTTTTTTATGGCATTTTCCCTGAGTGTAACCATTCCCTCTTTCAGGGCCTGCTCGCGAAGGGTTTGTAAATTCGTTTCGGCGGTTGTGATCTTCTTAATGGGCTCTGTAAAGGGCAGCACCTCATAGATTCCGATCCTCCCCAAATATCCGGTCCCCCGGCACTTGTTACAGCCCTCGCCACGATAGACTTTGATTGGACCGTCTTTTGCAAAGTCCAGACCCCGGGCGCTCAGTTCACTGCTTTCTACCTCAAAGGACTCCTTGCAATGGACACATATCTTCCGGACCAACCGCTGGCTAAGCACACCAATCACCGTTGATTGGATCAGAAACGGAGGTATCCCCAGGTCCAGCAGCCGGGTAATGGCCGAAGGGGCATCGTTTGTATGTAAAGTGGTTAGAACCAGATGCCCGGTCAATGCCGCCTGTATGGCATTTTCGGCTGTTTCAAGATCCCGCATCTCGCCAACCATAATAATATCCGGGTCCTGCCTGAGTATATTTCTTAAAATCGATCCAAAGGTTATACCCAGCACAGGCTGAACCGCGATCTGGTTGAAGTCTTCGTGCACCATCTCGATAGGGTCTTCAACGGTCGTAATATTGATCTCAGGCGTTGACAGATACCGGAGTGTCGAATAAAGGGTTGTTGATTTCCCGCTTCCAGTCGGGCCGCACACGAGCACAATCCCGTTAGGCATGTTAATAAACTGATGGTAGCGCATCAAGTCTCCGGGTGTAAATCCCAGCTTCTCATGATCCTGAAAAAGGATATCAGGGTCCATAATCCTCATGACCACTTTTTCTCCAAAGGCCACGGGAATCGTAGACACCCTTATCTCGGCCTCCGACCCTCCTGTGTCTGTTTTAATCCGTCCATCCTGAGGCCTTCTTTTCTCGGCCATGTCCAACCGTGAAAGGGTTTTGATGCGACTCAGGATAGCAGCATGCACGTTCTTGGGAAGGCTGTAAACAGTATGCAAGACTCCGTCGATCCGCATTCTCACAAGGCTAACGTCCCGCTTGGGCTCGATATGGACATCACTTGCCCTTTGCTCAAATGCATAAGTAAATAGATGATTTACAGCGTTTACTATGTGCTGATCATCTGACGGAAGTTCGTCCGCAGACTTCAACCGAACATACTGTTCCAGATTTCCCAGGTCAACAGAAGGGCCGGCAAACTGATGCTCTGCTGCTGTGATGGAACGTTTGAAGCCAAAGAATTCATTCATCAACCTGAGGATATCCGTCTTGGTGCTGACAACTGGCCTTACCTTCATGTGGCTGACGCGCGCAATATCTTCCATTACTTCCACATTGAAGGGATTTGGTGTTGCAACGGCCATGTATCCATCTTCAATAGCGACAGGAAGGACCAAGTGTTTCATGGCGAATGACCTGGGAATAGTATCGGTCACCAGGTCTAAATCCAACTGCAAAGGGTCTATTTTTTTAAATGGAATTTTCCATTCCTTGGCAAGTGCCTGGTAGATGACCTCCTCATCAAGTGCCTTGCCGGGATTGTCCGCCCTCTCCAGATCCAGGGATGTAATCACATCTATGACAGTGATGCTGCTCGAAATCCTGCTCTTTGACGGCAAGGAAGCCTCAGCCATGGCTCGCGCCCTTACCAGTTTCCTTCGAATGTTCTTTTCCTTTCTCAGGATTTCCCGTCCCTGCGCTGCCGTTATGAGCCCACTTTTAAAGAGGACCTTGCACACACTTTCAGGAGAAAACAGATTTTCAGAATTTTTTACCATTTCTCGAGCCATTTCCTGCGCTTCAAACTTTTAACATTGTATTTTATCATTATAAAACATTCAATCAAAGTCTTTTTTGGTACCATGAAAAGCCCCTTTTCTTCGGGGCTCTGTAAAAGCCCAAATTAAGAGAGTGCCCAAGACCTGACATTGATTTCAGCGGCATTATTCCAAAAATATCTGGACAACCTCTTATCTTCATACCCATCAGTTCATAATACCCATGG
>JAUUWD010000015.1 GCA_030589225.1 Desulfobacteraceae bacterium
CGATGGTAGACGGGATCTCCCAAGGCCTGCTCGTTGGCCTTGGCCCGTTTGAGATATAAATGTGCATCGTTCTCCCAGGCGAAACCAGTGCCTCCCAATACCTGTATGGTGCCAGTGGCAACATGTGTATAAGCCTCAGAGCAATAGGCCTTGGCCACTGAAGCCGCGAGGGCAGCCTCCTTGACATCTCCGTAGTCTTGGGCCCAAGCGGCCCAGTATAAAATGGAGCGTGAACTTTCCACCTCCACGTACATCTGGGCACAACGATGCTTGATGGCCTGGAATGCCCCGATGGGTTGATCGAACTGAATGCGAATCTTGGCGTATTCTGTTGCAATCTCCATGGCCCGCTGTGCGCCGCCCACGCACTCGGCACAAAGGCCCACCTGAGCTCTTTGCAAGGCTCTTGATAGGGGACCCCAGCCTCTATTTAGTTCCCCCAGAACCCCCTCTGGGCCCACCCGTACCCCTTTGAAGTCTACCGCGCAGAGCTTGCGAGTGCCATCCATAGTCGGCAGAAGTGACACAGAAACGCCATGTGCACTAAGGTCCACCAGAAATAGGGTAATTCCCTGGGTAGAGTCATTTCCTGCTTGGGTGCGGGCTGCGCAGACCAGAAAGTCCGCCACATGGGCATCGGGCACAGAGAGTTTTGTCCCGTCCAGGACGGATCCATCCCCATCCTTATGGGCCTCCATTTGGATATGGCTGAGGTCTGCGCCCCCATCCGGTTCATGGAGGGCCAGAGTACCCCGTATCTCACCCCTGGCGATTCTGGGGAGATAGCGCTCCTTCTGTAAATCGCTTCCGGCTTCCATAATGGCCTCGGAAGCCAACGGGACTGTGGAGAAAAAAGGGCCTGGAAGCACGACTCGACCCATCTCCTCCAGGACCATGGTGAGGTCCATCTGGTCCATACCCATTCCGCCATAGGGCTCTGGGATGCGCACCCTCATCCAGTCAATGTCGGCCATCTTAACCCAGATGTCGTCAGTAAATCCCTGCTCATCCCCGTACATGTCGCGGGCGTAATCGGTGGGACATTCTTTATCCAAGAACCTACGCGCCTCCTTGGCTATATCGATTTGAACTTTGCTTAAGGTAACATCCATTGCTTTATCCTCCTTTACCCTGTTAGAATGTCTGGTTTGCCCCGTTAAATACGTTCACCAAAGACACAGGTAAGATTAAAGTACTTATTTACTTTCGCTTGGCTCGGGATACATCCTTTGGCAGGCCCAGCACGCGCTCACCAATGATATTCCGCAGAATTTCCGAGCTACCGGCCTCGACGGTGTTGCCCTTGGCTCTTAAAAAACTGTATTGCCAATACCCGTCCTGAATGGTCCATGGAGATCCCCCCATAATCTGGCTGTTCGGGCCCTGCATCCCTATGGCAGCCTCGGTGATCCTCTGGTTTGGCTCACTCCACAGAAGCTTACCGATGGACCCTTCTGGACCAGGTATCTTGGTTTTGAGCTGATTGCTGAGGCTTCGCAGTCCGTGGTACTTTAAGACCATGACCTCAATGTAGGCCTGGGCCAACTGCTGCCGGAAGATGGGATCCTCGATAACCGGTATCCCGGAGCGCTTGGTCTGGCTGGCCATCTCTATCATTTTTTGGACGTTTGTCTCATACGCCGCACCCATTATCGCATCTCCCAGCACACGCTCGAACATCAGGGTAGTGATGGCAATTTGCCAACCTTGACCCTCCTCTCCCACCCGCATCTCCTCGGGCACCCGAACATCATCAAAAAAGAGCTCGTCGAACTCAGCCTCGCCTGTTATCTGTGTCATGGGCCTCACCTCAACCCCGGGTAACTTCATGTCCAGAAGAAAGTAACTCAATCCCTTATGCCTGGCAACAGTGGGGTCCGTGCGCACGAGTAAGATGCAGTAATCCGCCAGATGGGCGAAACTCGTCCAGACCTTCTGCCCATTGATGATATAATGATCATTTTTCCTCACGGCCTGGGTAGAGACATTGGCCATGTCGGAGCCGGCATCTGGCTCACTGAATCCCTGGCACCAGATATGGGTCCCATCCATGATCTTGGGCAGGAACTCGCGTTTCTGCTCCTCGCTCCCGCAGGTAAAGATGGTAGGAACGGCCATAGCATAAGTGACCACCCCTGGGGCCCTTAATTCCGGGCAAGTGGAAAAGAGGGTCTGTAAAACGATGACCTCATCCATCAAGGTTTTGCCTTGTCCGCCGTACTCTTTGGGGTAGTGCATCGCCGTATACCCCCCATCGAAAAGCCGTCTTTGGAAATTCTGATAAGCGCGACCCCATTCCTCCTGAGAATCGTAGTTCCGGTACCGGGAGGGGTCCCAGTCATCGGGAAGGTTCTTCTCCAGCCACGAGACAAATTCCTCCCGGAATGCCTCTTGCTCCGGGGTTAATCGAAAATCCATATCCCTGTCCTCCTTTCTCCAGGTTAAAAAATTAGCTATCCGGCCATCGTGGAAAAAATCCTTTATCAAGACATTGGATGATTCAGGGTATCATATCCAGAGTGGAGCTTAAATTATCTTTAGATTTGTACTGACTTTTACTACATAATCAAGAAGAAATGAAGGTAAATGTAATAAATTGAAAGACGAAAACATTTTTCTTGACACGGGTTCCCTTCTGGCCTATTTAAAAAAATATGTACTGTTCCTGCTATTTTAGGGTTTAAGCTTTCAAAGTTCAATTGGTACTTCAATTTGCAAGTCCAGGAGAGTCACTTTGATGATTAGCGAATCAATCCAAAGCCTGCAAGCCCTTTATAAGATCTTCTGCTCTTCCATCCAAAAAAAGGGTGTTCCCCAGTTAGATATGATCTCTACCAATGTATGTAATAATAAGATTATATTGAAATTACGGTCTATTCATAGGAATTTTAGATCCAAATTCGAAACTTTTGAATCTAAATGGAAAATTGGGATTTATTATGATTAGAGAGGTACCGTTCATAACACAGTAATGGGGTATTGGATGTATCTCTCGGGGTTTTCTAAATAAAACCTAAACCTAAAAAGGAGGGAGGGTATCATGAAAATTCCTAAATTTGTATTAAGCATTTTGCTGGTAGCCTGCTTGGTTATGGCAATTGGCCTGCCTGCTTATGCAGCCAAAGTGATCAAGATTGGCGTTATCGGGCCCATGAAGTTTATGCAGGGCAAGGGGCATTGGAATGGGGCAACAATGGCCGCTGAGGAGATCAATGCCAAAGGAGGCCTTTGGGTTGGCAAGAAAAAAGTGAAAATTGAGCTCGTCAAGTTGGACTCTAACGAGTTTTTAAGCATAATAGATGCCACCAATGCCATGGAGCTGGCCATTACTCGCCACAAAGTGGATTTCCTGGTGGGCGGTTTTAGGACCGAGGCTGTCCTGGCTATGCAAGATATCGCCATGGACTACAAGAAGATCTTTCTTGGTTGCGGCGCGGCCCATCCCGAACTCTGCATCCGGGTGGCCAAGGATTACAAGAGGTATAAATACTTCTTTAGAGGTACCCCTTTTAATTCCAGGTATCTGGTCAAGACCTGTTTCATTCAAATGGCAACTGTCGGTGGGATCCTGAAAAAGGTGCTGGGTATACCCAAGGTGAAGGTGGCCATCGTCGCTGAAAAGGCGGTGTGGGTTGACCCGATGATTAAGGCGGCCAAGGGATTTATCCCCAAGATGGGCATGGAGGTGGTAGGCATCTGGAGGCCTTCAGCAGTGGCCACGGACGTGACCGCCGAACTCTCGGCTATCCAGCGTTCAGGTGCCCACATGATCTTTACCATTTTATCCTCTTCGGTGGGGATCCCCTTTGCCAGGCAGGTCGGTGAGCTCAAGATACCGGCTGTACAGGTTGGGATCAATGTGGAGGCCCAGAAGGATGGCTTCTGGGAAGCCACCCAGGGTATGGGCAACTATGTAATGACCTTGAATACCTATGCCCGTGGAGTGGAGGTCAACGAATTAACGCCGCGCTTTGTTAATACCTACATCAAGAGATTCGGTGAGACGCCGACTTATACCGCGGATACCTATGCCAATATAATCTATGGCCTGGCCCCGGTCATCGAAGAGGCCGGGACGCTTGATGCGGACAAGATCGTAGCCATACTGGAAAACCGCGAGTACGCGGTACCCTCCGGCAAGAATAAATATATGAAAGACGCTCAAGGTCGTCATCTTCATGATCTTACCTGGGGCCCAGGTTATTTGACCAGCCTGGGCGTTCAGTGGCAGGATGGTAAACTAGTGGGTGTCTGGCCTAATCGCTGGAAGCCTGCCAAAGGCGTACCCGAGATCACCTATAAGGGCATCGTTCCCTATAAGATAGCCCCCTGGATCATCAAAGAGTACAAGAAATAACTTAATCCTTTAGACGTTTCCCTGCCCCATATTACTGAACGTGAAGGGGCAGGGATCCGAAATGGTTAGGCTGTATGATCCTGGACATAATTATAAGCGGTCTGATTAATGGGAGCGTTTACGCCCTTTTGGCCATCGGGTTTTCCCTGATCTACGGTGCAGCCCGCATCGTCAACCTTGCCCATACCGCCTTTTACATGGTGGCCTCCTATTGCATCTATTTTGCCACTCATAAATTAGGCGTTCATCCTGTTCTGGCTATGCTGGCGGCCATCATCCTGGTCACCTTGATCGGACTGGTCTGCTATCAACTGTTCATCAACCCAATCCGCGAGCACGAGGCCGCAGTCCTGATTGCCACCATAGCCATGGCCATGGCAATGCAGGAGATCATGCTCATCATTTTCACCGGAGACTACCTGAGCGTGCCGTCCCTGATTGGTGGATACCTGAAGATCTTCGGGGTGAAGATTGCCTATCAGCAATTGCTGACCTTTGGGGTGGCCCTTTTGATCCTGGCCGGGGTTTGGGCTCTATTGAAGAAAACCAGGGTTGGTCTGGCTATCCGGTCTACGGCCCAGGATAGGGAAGTGGCCAATCTTATGGGCATGAATGAGAGCAGGGTGGCCATGATTACCATGGGTATTTCCGTAGGCCTGGCCGCCTTTGCCGGTGCGGTGGTGGTTCCCCTTACCGTTGTTAATCCTCATATGTGGATGCACCCTCTGATCTTTATGTTGGCTATTGTGGTCCTGGGAGGGCTGGGCAGCCTCAAGGGAAGCTTTGTGGGGGCCTATATACTGGGTTTTACCGAGGCATCGGTGGTCTTTTTAATACCGCTTGGAGCTTTTCTAAAGGGTTCCGTGGCGCTGTCCGTCATGATCCTGGTGCTTTTGATCAGGCCGGAAGGCCTCTTTGGCGTCGCTTTTGAGGAGGAGAGATAGATGGGCATCTTGGGTGTCTATCTTCGAAAGATCTATACCCTGTTCAGGGGAGAAGTGCTGGTACTGCCCAGCCGGATTGTTGTCTTCCTTTTCTTTCTGGTTCTGCTCTTCCTGCCCGTTGTTACCCAGGATCTTTACCTGCTTCGCATCCTGATACTGACCAGCATCTTCGCCATCCTCGCAGCCAGTTGGGATCTCCTGTCCGGCTATACGGGCCAGATGAATTTCGGGCATGCCCTTTTCTTTGGTGTGGGGGCTTACACTGCCGCCCTCTTGAATCTGCACGCTCACATACCTCCCTATGGCAGCATACCCTTAGGAGGATTGGCCGCAGTTTTGGCTGGTCTGGTTATAGGCATTCCCTGTCTCAGGCTGCGGGGGACTTATCTGGCCTTGACCACATTGGCCTTCCCCATCATCCTGATGGGCATTGTCTTCGCGATCCCTGGGATAACAGGAGGTGAGTTGGGAGTCTCCGGCCTTAGCCGCCTTTCCAGTTCCCGCCTGTATGACTACTATATTACAGTTGTTCTTATGCTCGGCCTGTGCACCATCATGTGGAAGATTACGGATTCCAAGACCGGCATTATTTTCCACGCCATCAGGGAAGATGAGCTGGCTGTTCGGACCTCTGGCATCAACGTTACCCGTTACAAGCTTCTGGCCTTCAGCCTCAGTGGTTTTTTTGCAGGCATATCCGGGGGGCTCTACGCACATTTCATGAGGATTGCCGGCCCCTCCACCCTGGAAGTCTCAATGTCTTTCACGGTTGTAATCTGGGCGGTATTCGGCGGGATAGTCACTATATATGGACCTGTCGGCGCGGTCTTTATCCTCTTTCCCCTGTTGGAGTTCTTCCGCTTTTGGCCCGAGTTTCGCATGTTACTGTTCGCGGTTGTCATCTTGTTGATACTCCTCTATATGCCGAATGGCATACTCCCGTGGGTACGCGACAAGATCGAGAAAGAGTGCCCCAGGTGTAAGGTCAGAAACGTGGCCACCCGCAAGACCTGCCGTGTCTGTGTGGCGCCATTGGATTAATAGTATTGTCCGTTGGATTAAAAAAAATGTATTGAATTATGTATGGTGAGTGGATTAGTGGTCTCTTCCAACTGACAACGGACCACTGACAACTGACAATAACTCTTCTGGCGAGTGTTGGTGGAAATTATGATGATGCTCCAGAATTAGAAAGATCCAATCTAAAATTTGAGGACAAAATATGGATGCAAAGGCATTATATATGGAAAAACCCTGGTTGAAATTTTATCCTGAAGGGGTTTTATCGGAGGTCAAAATCACCGAACAGACCATCCCGGAGGTCTTTGACGAGGTTACTGAGAAGTACAAAAATAATACCGCCCTGATCTTTTATGGCAAGAAGATCAGCTACCACTTGCTTCGTGAACTGGTAGACCGATTCGCCACAGCCCTGGCAGACCTGGGTGTTGCCAAGGGTGACACGGTGGCCTTATTCCTTTTAAATTGTCCCCAGTACGTGATCGCTTATTTTGCTGCACTCAAGGTTGGGGCCAAGGTCACCCCTATCAGTCCTGTTTATACGAGCAAGGAAGTCAAGCATCAGCTTGAGGACAGTGGCGCCGAGACGATTATCTGCCAGGACATTATGTATGATAATGTGGAGAAGACCGGTATTGATCTCAAGAATGTGATCCTGACCAATATCGCGGAATACCTCCCCATATTAAAAAAGCTGCTGGGAAAAAGTGCCCTGGGAAAGGTCTATCGGGAAATACACGTACCGACACCCACCTTTATGGAAGAGGCCGGCCTTCATCAATTTCAGACCCTGATAAAGAAATATCCACCAGAGCCTCCCCAAATCCAGATTCCGCCCAGGGAAGATATCGCCGTCCTTCCCTATACAGGAGGGACGACAGGACTCCCCAAGGCAGCTATCCTCACGCACTACAATATGTCTGCCTTACGGGAACAGGCTATTGCCTTCTGGCCCCTTTTTGAGAAGGGTCGAGAGATAGTCATTGCCTTCCTGCCCTTTTTTCATATTTATGGACAGGTTGTGGTGATGCTCAATAGCCTGGTCCAGGGCTTCACCATGGTCCTGTTCACCACACCGGATATGGATGACATCCTATCGGCCATAGAACGCTATCAGGCCTCTGCCTTTTACGGAGTCCCCACCCTGTTTGAATACCTCAAGGAGTATGATAAAACAGAGCGCGTGAACTGGAAGCGACTCAAGATGATCGCTTGTGGGGCTGATACCCTCCACAAATCCACTATTGACGAATGGGAAAGACGAACGGGGGCTAAAATATTGGAAGGTTACGGTCTGACCGAGACCACTGCTCTCAGTCATGGGAGCCCCTTTAATAGGCCAAAGGCCGGTTCCTTCGGGGTTCCAATTCCGAATGTTAAGGCCGCTATCGTCCATCATGAAAGCAAGGAATTCCTTCCCCCTGGAGAGGTGGGTGAGTTGATTCTGAGCGGTCCCAACATTATGCAGGGCTATTGGAAAAGACCGGAGGAAACCCAGGAAGCCATCATTGAAATTGATGGGGAAAAGTGGTTGCGCACCGGAGATCTGGTCAGTATGGATGAAGAGGGCTATTTCTACTTCTCAGACCGCAAACGGGACCTGATTAAGTACAAAGGCTATTCGGTATTTGCCCGGCATGTAGAGGAGGTCCTCTTTGAACATCCTCAGATCAAGGCAGCCGGGGTGGTTGGAGTCCCGGATCCCAAGGTGGGCCAGTTGATAAAGGCCTATGTAGTTCTCCAGAGTGAGGCCAGGGGCAAGATTTCCGAGGAAGAAATTATCGAATATTGCCGGCAAAATATGGCCCACTACAAGGTCCCCAAGATCATTGAATTCCGGGGAGAGCTTCCCAAGACGGATGTTGGAAAGGTCTCCCGCCGGGAACTGAGGGAAGAGGCGGAGGAAAGCTGATATGGGCCAAGCCTTTCTAGAAATCGATGGGCTCTTTAAGGACTTCGGGGGGCTCCGAGCTGTTGATAACGTAAGTTTTTCTATGAACCGGGACCAGATTCTGGGTTTGATAGGGCCTAATGGTGCCGGCAAGACTACCCTGGTACGGCTTATAACCGGCATTTTAAGGCCTGATTCGGGGAGCATCCGTTTTAAGGGAAAGAACGTTATCGGGCTCAAGACGTGGGATATTATAAACCTGGGCATTGCCTGCACGTTCCAGAATATGAGGCCCTTTCGCCGGCTGCCCATTATCGCCAATGTCATGGTCTCATGTCTGTGCCCTCGGGCCATGAAAAGAGGTGAATGGGTCAAGAGAGTCGAGGCCAAGGCCCTGGATGCTCTGGAATTTGCGGGCATCTCCGATATGTCCCTGGAAAAGGCCTCCACCCTTTCTCAGGGCGATCTCAAGCGGCTGGAGGTTGCCCGGGCGATTGCTACGGAGCCAGAATTGCTTATCCTTGATGAGCCGTTCGGGGGGCTGAGTCCTGCTGAGACCGATCTTATGGCCAAATCCATTAAGAGGTTGCACAAAGGCGGCCGTTTCGGTCGATTGCACAGCGAGGGACCCGCGATGATCATCATAGAGCATAAGCTTCAGCAGTTGATGAAGATCGTGGATCGAATAATCGTGCTCAACTATGGAATAATTATCGCTGACGGCACCCCGGAAGAGGTAGTGAATGACAAAGAGGTTGTCGAGTCTTACCTAGGCGAAGGAGGTATCTAAAGTTGCTACTTGCAGTCGCTGATTTGATTGTTTGTTATGACAGGGCCATGATCATCAACGAGCTTAGCATGAACGTTGACAGGGAGGAGCTGGTTAGCCTGGTGGGGCCCAATGGGGCAGGCAAATCCACTTTGCTCAGAGCAATTACCGGGTTGGTCGCCTGGGAAAGAGAAATCACACGCCGGTCAACCGGTGGAGATGTAATCATTAAGGGCACGGTGACCTTTGACAGTGAGAGAATAGACCAGATACCTGCGCATGAGATTGTTAAAAGAGGCTTGATTCACTGTCCCGAAAGAAGAAGACCATTTCGTGAAATGACGGTTATTGACAATCTGTATGCCGGCGCTTACCTATTAAAAGACAAAAAAGAAATCCAGGACAACCTCGAGAAGGTCTATCAATTATTCCCTGTGGTTAAAGAGAGATCCGACCAGATCTCCGGAACCCTATCCGGTGGGGAACAGCAGATGTTGGCCATCGGCAGGGCATTGATGTTTCAGCCCAAACTGCTGTGTATTGATGAGCCTTCCACCGGGCTGGCCCCCATTTTGCGGAGACAGGTATTTGAAAAAATTGGTGAGATCCGGGATCTTGGAATCACCTTACTCCTTGTTGAGCAGGAAGTAAGCACGGTCTTTAAAATGGCCTCCAGAAATTACGTCCTTTCCGCGGGAAAAATCATTGCCGAGGGGACAGGTGAGCAATTACTTAAAGACGAGGTCATTCGTAAAACCTACCTGGGGCTTTAGCGGGTTTCTTAAAAGATTCTTCTCAGAAATTTTTTAATTGCTCAGTGATGACCTCTGGAAAGCCCGCTTCCTTTTCCTCTGACTTCAGGGATGGGTACAGTCAGGCGAAGATGTCGGGGTTGGTCTGGCCGAATGTGGCTGCGGATGCTCCTCAGTAATGTCCAGGCTGTGGTTACGGAGCATCCGCAGCCATACAAGAAAATGGGTGAGCATGGATACGTATGTCCCTGGGTTGAGAAAGAATACGGGGGCCCAGGGATGGGCTTTGAATATTCTGTTATCATCATTGAAGAGATGGCCTATGCTGGAGTTTATGGCCTTATGGCTGGACTTCACAGTGATATAGTGGCCCCATATATACATAGCTTCGGAAATAAAGAGCAGAAAAAAAAGTGACTTCCTGGCTGTGTTTCAGGTGATATAATCTTAGCTGTAGCTATGACAGAACCGGATGCTGCACTGGAATATGACCGTAACCAGCAATTTTCAACAACCATCTGGGAAAAGGCCTGCGGGCTTGGGTTCATCGGAGTGCACTTTCCTGAAGAGTATGGTGGTCAGGGATGCGGCGTTTTCGAGAACATGACGCCCTCTCTTCTAAAATAAAAGAAAATGAGAACATCAAAGAGTTTTATTGAGATACCATGGCAGAAAATTACGTGATTGTGAGTGCCAAAAGAAGCCCTTTTGGCAGGTACTTGGGTTCCCTGTCAGAAATGGAACCACTTGATGTGGCTGTCCATGTGGCTAAAGCAACCCTTACAGCACCCGGAAAGGACATAACCAAGGATATAGATCAGATTTTCGTTGGTAACTGTATACCGAGTTCCTTTGAAACAGGTTCTGTTACTGGCAGACAGATTGGACTCAAACTGGGGCGTGACATATTTACCACTACTCTGGACACGGCATGTTGTTCCCCCCTTACGGGTCTCCGTATGGCTCTCTGGGGGATGCGTCTTGGCGAGCTCGAATCAGCACTGGTCATAGGAGTGGAGGCCATGAGCCGTGTACCTCATTTTAGTAGACAGTTGAGAACTGGTGTGAGAATTGGAGAGGTGAATCTACCTGACCCTATCTATCCTATATTATATCCTGGCTATAATTCAGTAGCAGTGGATGCCTCTGATGGAGCGGAGAAATATGGTATTTCCAAAAGGATGCTTGATACCTTTGCTATGGGCTCACACCTGAAATGGGCAGATGCTATGAAGGCGGGGAAATTTAAAGATGAAATCGTACCCATAAAAGTCAGGAAAGGACGAAAGGAATATCTTTTTTGGGTAGACGAGATGCCGAGACCCAATGGAAGCGTGGCCCTAATTGAGATGCTTCCTACTGTATTTGGCTCAAAAACTACTACTGCCGGAAATGCCCCGGGATTAAACGATGGCGTCTCTGCCATGGTGGCCATGACAGAGAAGAAGGCAAAATCCTTGGGTCTCCCAATACTTGGCACAGTCGTTGATCAGGCTGGTGAAACTGATGTGCCTTACGGCATCTCCTGGATACCGGCTATGAGCATAAAGAAGGTACTGGACAGAAACGAGATGACTATTGATGATATGGACCTTATTGAAATTAATGAGGCCTTTGCAGCCATGCCCCTTGTAAGCACCAAGATCTTGGCCGGGGGAGATGAGCAGAAATGGTACAAGCTACTCAGAATAACCAATGTCAATGGTGGGGCTGTAGCAATCGGTCATCCGGTGGGTGCATCAGGCCTTAGGATCGCGATGACCTTGATGTATGAACTAAGGCGACGTGGTGGTGGACAAGGGGTGGCTGCCATTTGCGGTGGATTGACCCAGGGCGAGGGGATTATTATTCGGGTCTAAAATGAACATTAGCTAACGAAATCCAAAGGAGATGCTGAGGTGCAGGAGCTCAGATATAAAATCGATGGGGGAAAGAGCATAGCAGTTTTTGAGATTGACACACCTGGACCTGTTAATGCCATTGGGGAGCAATTTGTTACAGAGTTGGGAAAGGCCACAGAAAAGGCTAACAGCGACGGCGTTAAAGGCGTTATTCTAACATCAGCAAAGGTAAAGAGTTTCTTGGATGGAGCCAACCTTATGGAGATTATGAAGGACCCATCCCCCATTAGTGTCAAACATCTTATCCTGAAACTTCAGGAGACACTGGAGGCGCTGGCCAAAAGCCCCTTTCCGGTCGTAGCTGTCCTGTTGGGTCAAACAGCCCTTGGGGGCGGTTTTGAGATCCTTCTGTGGGGCTGTGATCATATCTTTGCTACATCTGGATCAAAATTGGGGTTTCCTGAGGTCAATGTAGGCCTCTTTCCTGCTGTAGGTGGACCTGAAACTCTCAGAAGGGCCATGGGTATTAAGACTACATTGGATATTGTTATGGGTGGAAAGGTCATGCCTGCGGAGTTTTACACAAACTCAGGCCTGGTGACCGTGGTCTCTAAGGATAAGATTTTCTTAGAGGCGGAAAAATGGATAGAGAACAATAAAGATATTATTAACAGAAACTACGATCCTGAGTGGAAGGAACCCAATCTGTTGAGTATAGAGGAACGGCAGATGCTTATTAAAAATGCCCGTGACCGTTATACTATCTGCCCGGAGAAACCATATTTCAAGGCAGCCATTAATGCTATTGAAGAGGGCCTTGGCTTACCTTTCGAGGAGGCTGTCAGAAATGAGGTGCATCATTTTGCCCCGTTAATTGTAGAGCCCAATGTCAAAAACAAGATTGATCTCTTTTTTTCTTTAACCAGCCTTGGCCCGAAAC
>JAUUWD010000119.1 GCA_030589225.1 Desulfobacteraceae bacterium
AGAGAATGGAGTTTAACAATGAAAAAAAAGCCTTTTGAAAGATATGCGAAAACAGCGCTCTTCCTATTATCCTTTGTTCTGATTGCGCCACAGATAAGTATTGCTGATGACGCAGCACGCTACTACTATGAAAAAGGCACCAACTTTCTAAGGGATGGCAATTTGAATGAGGCAATAGCCGCCTTAACAAAGGCTGTAGCTTTAATGCCTGGTTATGCAATAGCTTATAATAACAGGGGTCTTGCGTACTATAAACAGGATAAATATGTTAAAGCAGCAGGAGACTTCCGAAGGGCAATCCAGTTCAACCCAAATGATGAAATGGCGTACAACAATGTGGCAATCGTTTTTTGCAAGCAGGGGGACTATGACAAGGCCCTGCTTTATTTAGACAAGGCCATAGCGCTAATTAAAGACATAAAACCCTCTCACGCTGATGTATTCAACAACCTGGGTTTTGTCTATATGCAAAAAGGCATGCATAAAGAGTCTGCGGATGCCTACAACTATGCCAGCCATATCATACAAAGCAAAACCGCTGATTATTCAGATGATTACAACCAGATAACGTTTGACCAGCGAATAGACGGCCATCCGGTGACAGCAAAATTCTATGGGAAATAGGTTTTTTGTCTTTCGAGTTTCTCGTAGATGACGCGGTAATTCTTCAATGCAAATCTATAAAAAATAGCCCAAAAACATTATCTTAAACGCTCTACATATGGTACGTATTAGAATGTTTTCTTTTCTCTGCGGTCTCAGCGTCTCTGCGGTAAACTATTTCAAATTATGAAACCACAAAAAGGGCAGACAATTGAACTGGACATCGAAAAGATGGCGTATGGAGGCCGGGGAATAGGCAGGGTTGATGGATTTGTGGTCTTTCTCAGGGGCGTAGCCCCTGGTGACAGGGTGCAGGCCAGGGTTTACAAAAAGAAGAAGGCCTATGCCGAAGCAAGCCTGGTAGAATTGATTACACCCTCACCTGAGCGAGTACAGGCCCCGTGCCCTTACAGCGGCTATTGCGGGGGCTGCCAGTGGCAGCACATACAATATGCAGCCCAGCTTTCTTACAAGCAAGAGCAGGTGGAAGAAGCCATTGAACACATTGGGGGCCTCAAAGATGTGAAGGTCCGCGATGTGCTGCCTTCTGAAGAGGTATTCGGTTATCGCAATAAGATGGAATTTTCCTTTTCTGACCGCCGGTGGTTCCTCCCCCATGAATTGGATACGCGCGAAGTTGAAGGGAATTTTGCATTAGGACTTCATGTTCCCGGGACATATCAAAAGGTTATTGATGTGGAAGCCTGTCTACTTCAGCAGGAAACCGGTAACAGGATCCTGAGAGAGGTCAAGAGATACGTAAAAAAGAGCGGAATACCCGTTTATGGCCTGAAAAGTCATGAGGGATTCTGGCGCTTTCTGACCATTCGATATTCCAGGGCATTTGATGAATGGATGGTAAATCTGGTTACATCAGAGGAACTGCAGGAAGTAGTCCGCCCCCTGGCTGATGTGCTGTCGCAGCGAATCGCCAACATCAAAACAGTCGTAAATAACATCACCGGGAGGCAAGCCTCCATTGCCGTTGGGGAGCGGGAAGTCGTCCTTAAAGGCAAAGGATATATCAGGGACAAGATCGGTCCATACACCTTTCAAATATCTTCAAACTCATTTTTCCAGACCAATTCCCTGGCCGCCCGGCAGCTTTATGAGAAAGTAGCCGACTATGCCGCGCTCAAGGTCAGCGAGACAGTGCTGGATTTATACAGCGGAACCGGCACAATCCCCATCTTTCTGGCAAACAGGGTACAGGCGGTTACTGGTATTGAAATCAGCGAAAGTGCCGTGCTGGATGCCCGGAACAATTGCAAAGACAATGGCATAGATAACTGCCGGTTTATTATTGGGGATATTCGAGAAAGACTCTCCGCCATAACCTACAAACCAGATGTCCTAATCATTGACCCACCGCGGGCAGGGATGCATAAGCATGTGTTAGCCCAGATACTGGCATTATCTCCTGAAAAGATCATCTATATCTCATGTAACCCTGCCACAATGGCAAGGGACATCGCCCAGATGATACAGAAATATGAGTTAATTGAAATACAACCCGTAGACATGTTCCCTCACACTTATCATATCGAGGCTGTTGCAAAATTATGGCTGCGGAAATAAGGAGTTTTGAATAACTGGCAATAATAATAGTTTCGCAAAACATCAGATTCTGTTAAAATTAAACCAGATGCTTAATAAAGATCAAATTGCAAAAATAGTGGCCTTTGCAAAGGCGCAGCCTATGATTTCAGCTATATATCTTTTTGGCTCACACGCATCAGAACATGATAGACCAAAAAGTGATATTGATTTGGGCGTGTTATTTTCCGATGATGTGGATGGTTTTACAAGGATCAATCTGGAGACCGAAATCTCAAATAAACTAAAAAAAGATGTCGATCTTGTTGATATTAAAAGAAGTAGCCCGTTCTTGCGGCACCAGATATATAAATGCGGAAAGGCCCTTTATCATGATAGGAGTGATTTCTCGTTTATATTCAGAGCAAAGTCCATACATGAATATTTAGATACCGACTACTTGAGAAGGAAAAGGAAGGCTACTTTTTATGGTCAATGATGAAATCATTTTAAGAAAAACGCAAAAGCTCAAAGAATATACAAACGAACTTCGGCAGGCGAAAGACATAACTTGGGAAAAATACCATAAAAATATTCGTGATCGTGCTTTTGTAGAGCGATACATTCATATCGCCATACAGACTGTATTTGATATTGCAAATCACATAATTTCTTACGAGGAATGGAAGGAACCAGATACCTATAGAGAAACCTTTAGCATACTTGCATCACATGGAGTTTTGCCCGACGAAAAGGTCGCCGATTATCAAAACATGGCTTCATTCAGGAACATGTTAGTTCACCATTATGAAAGTGTAGAAAATGAGGTTGTCTTTGGCATTTTTAAAAATAGATTAGGAGACTTTGATCTTTTTCGTAGGTTTATTCTCGAATATTTGAAAAAAGTAAAAAAAGATTGACAAATTGTATAATATACATAGTATACGAAGCTCGGAGAGCAAAAACTCTGCGCCTCAAACTGACGGAAGGTCAGCGTCAGCGCTATGGGCACAGGTTTACACAGCAAAGGGGGTGATCAGATATGGCCGGAAGTTATTCAGGTGTTTTTTTTACAAACAGGTCTTTCGGCCTGACAGAACAAGAATGCCCCTTAAAATATTATGAGTGCTTTCAAACGTTTCAAGAGGTGAGATTTCATTCTCAACTGTTAGTGGACTAATTCACGCTTAAGACAAGATTTATTTTTTTGGTGAGAAAAAGCATCTCATATTGGTTTAGAGATGCTTTTTTATTTTCATTAAACTACGGAGTAACTTCATTATGAAAGTCATTGTGCACGATAATCAGATAGAAAAGGCCATCAAGGATCTTAAAAGGAAGTTAACCAAGGAAGGTTTCTTTTCCGAAATCAAGGAAAGGCGCTTTTATGACAAGCCGAGCGTCCAGAAAAAGAAGAAACAGGCCAAGGCAGCCAAAAGACGTCGTAAAAGAGTCAGAAGGTTTTAAGGTTAGTTACTTTTTCACTTGACAAACATGGGGGTGAAACAGGTAAATTTGCATTAACTTTGGGGCCATGTTCCCATCGACCTCAAACTCACTAAGTCAGGGGCTTATCCAGATGAAAAATCAAGCAAGTTCCTCCCAAAAGACCTCAAAAATTGGACTTACCTCATTGTTTAACCGATTCATATCATTTGAAAAAGGTTCCACTTTTCTCCCCCCGTTTTCATTTGGTGTATGGATCTTTTTTCTTGCCGGATTGATCCCGTCCTTAATCGTTGGGTGGATCATCTATCCCATGGTCTTATACTCAAAACAGCCCCAACCCATGAATTTTAATCATGCCCTTCACCTTAATGCGGAAATAGTGGACGGCATTGAAGGCGACACAGAAACCGAAAGATGTCTGTTTTGCCATGCGTTCCGGGAGGATGGCACATTTGCCGGCATCCCCAAACTGGATAAGTGCCTGGAATGCCATGATGACCCCGAATCGCCCCTCGGTGAAACACCTGAAGAGCAGGAATTCTTGACTAAATATGTTGCCGAAGAACGGGAGATACCCTGGCTCTCCTACTGCAGACAACCTGACTGCGTGTACTTCTCCCATATCGCCCATGTCAAAATGGGGGACCAGGATTGTGAAACCTGCCACGGAGACCATGGGAAAACCGAAAAACTGCCGGCATACAAAGTCAATCGCATGACCGGGTACAGCATCGACATCTGGGGAAGAAATATTGCCGGGTATAAAACAAATACATGGGATCGCATGAAGATGGATGACTGCGCTGAATGTCATACCGAGAACGATCTCGAAGAGAATAACGCCTGTTTTGTCTGCCACAAATAAGCTCAAAAAACCTTTAAGGGAACACCACAATGGAAATAAATAGAAGACATTTCATTGCATTGCTCGTGGGCGGAGCAGCAGGTATAAATGCAACGCCGCTTCCCTGGAAGTTCACGGACGACATTGCCATCTGGACGCAGAACTGGCCCTGGGTGCCGGTCCCGCCTACAGGTGAATTTTCCCACGTAAAATCTGTATGCACGCTTTGTCCCGGTGGATGCGGCATAGAAGTCCGTAAGGCGGACGACAGGGCAGTAAAAATTGAAGGCCGTACTGATTATCCTGTCAATCCCGGCGGGATTTGTCCTCTGGGTATGGGTGGCCTTCAATTACTTTACAACGAAAGCATACGTTTCACAGGTCCTATGAAACGCGTTGGACCGAGGGGCTCCGGTAAATTCATTGCCATTACCTGGGATGAGGCATTAAGCACAATTGCCGACCGGATCTCTGATCTGCGCAAACAGGAAAGGCCAGAAGCCCTTGCAGCAATAGACGGAAATCCCACAATGTCCACCATGGCCTCAATGATCGAACGACTGCTCAGGGCTGTAGGAAGCCCCAATTATGTGAGGATTCCATCCGCAGAAGATACCTGCCGGATGACAAATCTCGTCATGCAGGGGACCGAAGACCCTATGGCCTATGACCTTGAGAATGCCGATTACATCCTGAGCTTTGGCAGTGGTCTGCTTGAGGGGTGGGGGGCACCGGGTCGTGTGATGAATGCCTGGGGTCTTTGGCACGAGCACACCGCAAAGAGGCAGGCCCGGGTAGTTCAAATAGAATCAAGGGCTTCAAATACCGCTTCAAAGGCAGACCAGTGGCTTGCCCCGAAACCCGGGACCGAAGCAGCGCTGGCTTTGGGACTTGCCCACGTGATCATCAAAGATCGTTTGTACAATGCTGATTTTGTGGATGCCTATTCCTTTGGCTTCAATAACTGGGCATCGTCGGACGGAAAAAATCACATGGGCTATAAGACTATGGTCCTTAACAGCTATTCTCCCGATCAGGTAGCCGAAATCACTGGATTGAGACCGAAAGATATCGTTGCACTGGCCAGGGATTTTGCCGCAGTAAAGGCCCCCATTGCCACTTGCGGCAAAGGCAAGGGATACTTAAATGGCAGCCTTTACGAATTCATGGCTGTGCAAAGTCTTAATGCCCTTGTTGGAAACATCAACATGCCAGGTGGTGTGCTTGTATGCGACCCGCCTCCGTTAAGCCCACTCCC
>JAUUWD010000260.1 GCA_030589225.1 Desulfobacteraceae bacterium
ACCCCGCAATGGAATGACATATTTTGGTTTTATAAATAAATACTCAGCACCCATACGTACCTGGTGGGTCGGATCAATATCTGAATCACTAATATATTCCCCGCTGATAGGTGATGTCCTGTTTCCGTTGGAATCTGTAAGGACATAATCGTCCCATTCGGTTCTGTAAATATCTATGGAGGCAGTGAATTCATCGGAAAATCGGTAAGCGAATCCAATACCATAAGACATGGGCATATCGAGTTTTTCATCCCCAGTAGAGGAGATTGAACTTGAGGAATCAGCTGCTGGAGCTCCTGGAAAATGGATGTAGGAGTTAAATGTAGATTCATGCCTCAAATCAGCCTCAAAAGGGGTCTTCAAGACTGCCCCCATGGTTACTTTGCTATTTACATGCCATAAAATTCCTAAATTAACATTAAACCCACTGAAAGAATATTTGGTGTAGCTTTTTGATTCAAAGATAAATGGATTACCAACATAGACCCCTGAACCGGTCTGAAATGTATTTTGTTCCCATTCATTTGGGTACAGCCCGTCCTCCCAGAAGTTTAAGGTTAATCCAAAGGAAAACTCCGGGGTAATCTGAACACAGTAGGCAATTCCAAGGGCCGAGAGGCTTCCCTCCTGTGTGTAGTCGACATTCTGATTTAACGATAAATTCCCTGAAGCCTGAGTGAGAGGGAAATTCCATTCCCGGGTGAAATCATAGAGGTTCTGATAATTCACTGAGACTATCATATTATGGCCCCAAAAGGTGAAGGGATAGGCAGCGCTGAGATAGTTGATGCTGCTTTTGGAGACATCTTGAGAGCCAGATGCCTCAGGGTTGGTGCCAAATGTATTGTCCTCAGCTCTATTAAAGTAAGCGCCCACTATTGAAACCTCGGGTGTTTCCAGCTGAATGAGCCCTCCTGGATTCCACGAGGCAGCGGTGGCATCGTCTGCAACAGCAATAAAGGCACCACCCATTCCAAGGGCCCTGGCTCCTGAACCCAGGGGGTTGAGGGATGATGGGACCTCAATCCTCTGAAGCGCCTGTGCAAAGGCAGAAGTCAGAAAACCGCTGCATATCATGAGAAGAAAGCATAAAAAAGCCACAGTAAACATTCGAACCAGGTCAGCATGTCTATTCATTAAATAAAACTCCTTTCTCTTTGCCATAAGCTTTTCAGAGCAACCACCACAGTTGCCCATATCAGACCAATCAGTAGCAACATGAGGCTCAAGATCACCCACGGCCCAAGTTGCAGGCTCATCCAGCTCATAGCCACACAGGGCAGGCAGAACTCCCTGAGTCACAAAGTTTTTAGCTGAATTCCCCTCACGCGGGATTTGGGCCCAAGGTTAATACTATCAATCAAATCAATATATATGCAAAAATCATGCAAAATCAACATATTAGGCTTTCTCCTTGTATTTTGAAATAGTTAGATCTAGATGCATTAAAACGAGACCAAAAATAATGTGTATTTAATTTCATATATTAGGAAAAAAAATACCACTTTTGAGAAATAAAGGTAATACTCCAAATGGGGAAGCTCAATGCATTCAAGGGGCAGGATGCTAATCTGGATTAACAGCGAATGGGGGGCATGTATAATTAAATAAGTATCTTTTGAATTCTGAGGATATAACACTACCTTTCTTGGTCGGGCACAGGTCCTGTCATAGTCCACACTCAAATCCCCAAAAAAGGGATTTCATAGAGCTTCTACGCGCAGGCCCTTTTGGGGTGTCCCTTCCCCTTTTACTATCTTAACGAGGCTCATATCCTGCTGAACGGAGATGGCCTCTAAAGTTAGATCTTCATCAATCACTTTGAATAGATCTCCTGCCCTGACTCCCACCTTTTGCCCGATATTGAGCTTCACCTCCTCGTCTATAACTTCTGAAATCTTTCCACGAAGGGGATAGAGCTTTTTAAGTTTATCCAGAAGTTTTTCTGATAATCTCTCTGTTAAAACTGATGCCGGCACAGCACTTCCAAACGTCTCATTCACCGCTGCTGTGATACGCCCTGTCTCTGTTTCGATCAAACGCATTGATACCTGGGTCTGCGGACCGGAATAGATCAACTTACCTGGGAGAATGAGCCTTGCTGCCATGATCTTGCCCAGGGACAGTGCAGTGTTGCGATCAATCAATTTGGAGGTTCCCAGCTTTAATTCCCCGAGTAATTTATCAAAGAGTGCACGTTCTACAACCTGAACGCGGCTATGCTGAAGTAATTTATCTGTAATACCTGAAACAAGGAGTCTTTCTTCTCCTTCTTGGATAGAGTAGCCCTGAGTCTTGAAATCCATGAGCCACATTGTTAAAGGAAATGACGTCCAGCCATCAGATGGCAAGGCCCGTGAAGGTAATTTCATGGACTCCAGCAACTCTTTAACCAACCTGTCAATGCGCTCTTGCTTTTCCTGATCCTGTGCCAATGCTACCTTCTTACGAGTCTCATTTGTGAAGGCCGCTATACCTGGATCCTTTGGCGCCATTTTTTGGGCCTTTCCAAGTAAATCCAGGGCCTCTTTATAATCACCTTTATTATCCAACAGAAGGGCCTGAGATAGGTACCCCTGGCTGCTCTCGGGAGCAAGCCCAGTAGCCTGCCGGTAATAATCCAAGGCTACATCAGGTTTTTTTCGAATTGAGGCGATTCGGCCCAAACCAATAAGAGCCTCGGCCTTTTGAAAATCCGTACCTTTGCTAGCCTGAAGCCCCTTTTGATACGCTGCCTCAGCTGAATCTAATTTTCCTCTTCTTAAAAAAATATTCCCTCGAAGCAGATAGGCTAAACGAATTTTTGGGCTCTTGCCTTCAAGGGTTTTACAGGCATTCAATGCCTCCTCGAAATTACCCTCATTATAATAGGTCAGGGCCGTCCTTTCGTATTTTTCAGTCCCTTCTCTTAAAAATCCAGGATAGCCAAAGAGCAGAACAGCCACTAACACAAGGATCCCTGCGGCTGAGCCAAGCCAGGTCCATTTCTTTTTTGGAACCTCCTTCTCAGCAAAATCAATGACCTCTTCCCGTGCCCTTACTTTCGCTTCGGGCTGAGGGGGAGGAGAGGGCAGGTCCTTTGTCTCGCTCACCTTGATCTGATCCATATAATTAAAGGTAGGGTCCCCGTATAGGAGATAACTTGCCCATACAATAGTTTCTTCACCATACTCTTTGATCAGCGATCCACGGGCCAATCGCATGGCTTCACCTACCGTCATACCAGAAAATAACTGTTTATAGAATTCTGAGGCAAAACGGCTGCTCGGTTCATCCAATATCTCCCAGAAGGTTCCCACATAATGTTTCACACCTGAGAGCAGAAAGGCATTTGCCAATCCAAATATTTCATTTTGAAAATTTTGATTTAAGGTCCACTCCTCAGTCCTGGCTGACTGGCATGCGTTTGAAAAGATGAGAGCAGGCATAGTGGCAGTACCGGCCATTTTGGTGATCTCCTGGGCCTTGAGATTTCCCCCGGTCAATCTCCAACCGCTTTCTCCTGGATTTTTTTGATTGTAGTCAGCATGGCCTGCAAAGTGGATAAGATCAAAATACCTTATCTTTTCCCTTATAAAATCTGGTGTAATGTTATCAGATCGTAGAGAAACGTTGATGAGATCCTTATACCTGTCCATATAATCACGTATTTGAGTCCCCTATTGATATGCCCCTTTTAAATAACCTTCAGGATCAGCCAATATCAGCATCTTCAATGGCCGAGCTAATAAACGTGTTTTGCTATCCAAGATGGTTTGCCTCGTTTTTACCAATCGGCCCATATTGAACCGTTGACAGAGAAATTGCTGTCCGTCGTTCAGCAA
>JAUUWD010000095.1 GCA_030589225.1 Desulfobacteraceae bacterium
TGTATTTTCAAGACGACTAAATCCGAAATACGAATATCGAAATACGAAACAATATCAAAATTCGAATATCAAATGACCAAAACATTTCGGGAACTTATACAATACATACAGGATGTTGGCATGTTTTGAATTTGGGATTTATGGCATTCGTATTTGTTTCTGCCCGCCCTGGTGCGACTTACTCCAATTGACCAATGGATAACATAACTTTATTGAATCTGGGATAGCATCACCAAATTCATATATTAGGTATGGGCCAGGGATTTCGTATTTCGAGATTCGGATTTTCAGAAAATTATATAAGCAAATAAATTCTATTCATTCAACGTGTTATCTCTTTAAATGACTTGGTTCTGGCCCCGCCTGTCTAAAAATTGCTTCTCACGGATCACAGTTGAGCCAATTTCAAAACGTCCCCTTTTGCCCAATATCTGCGTCAGTTTCATAACAAATATTCGGCATTCACGTTTTGCAATGCATGGAAGATATTGCCCTTTATCTTTCTGTTAGATCTGTAAAAATGCTTGAGCATATTTTTGATTTCCTCTCTTTTTGAAGAACCAGCAGTTGGGCAATCTAAACTGATCTCAGGCCAATCCATTAACTGCGCGTAACGACGTATGAGATCCTCATCAACCATATAAAAAGGCCTGATTGCGGTTAATTTCCCCCCAAAAAAATCCTGGACCGGCACCATGGTGCTGATAGAGGCCCCATAAAAAACGTTTAAAAAAAAAGTTTCGATCAGATCATCCTTGTGGTGCCCAAAGGCTATTCGGTTGCATCCAATCTCTTCAGCCGTTTGAAATAACAGCTTTCTCCTCAAGCGTGAGCAGAGAAAGCAGGGGTTTTCACGGTTTTGTGGCCCATGGGCTTTTGGGCCAATATCGCTTTCAATGACTCTGAACTCAAAGCCATGCGCTAAAAAGAATGATGTCATCTGATCAGCCGAATTGGCGCCAAACCCTGGATCCACATGTACGGCTGTAATCCTGTAATCAATGGGTACGCGTTTAATCCGTTCCTTCAAGAGCCACAAAAGAGCAAGACTATCCTTGCCACCGGACACAGCCACCATCACGTGATCCCCATCCCTGATCATATCCTTGGTATGGATCGCTTTTCCAGTGAGGCGTTTTATTTCTTTGGCAACATAACTCACACTGATTCTCGTTCTCCAAACAACTTTGTCCCAATCCTTACAACATTGGCGCCTTCTTCAAGAGCCACTTTGTAAGAATTAGACATGCCCATAGATAGATACTTCATCTCAACGCCGGGCAGACCCATCTCCTTGATCTCTTCAAAGAGTTTTTTAGTCTTTTGAAAGTAGGGCCTGGAATCTTCCGGGTCACCGGCGAAGGGCCCCATAGTCATGAGGCCCATAAGCTTAATATTATCCAGCTCCGACATATCCCTGGCCAGAGAAATGGCATCTTCCGGCATCACACCCGCTTTCTGAGATTCTTCACCGCTGTTAATCTCCATAAGAATCGGCATAACTTTGTCAATGTTTCCGCAGGCCCTGTCAATGGCCCTTGCAAGCTTTATGGAATCCACGGTCTCAATCAGATCAAAAACCTTAACCGCCTTCTTGGCCTTATTGCTTTGAAGATGCCCAATCATGTGCCATTTCACTTTTCCACCAACGACCTGAAAAGCCCTTTCAGCCTCCTGAACGTAATTCTCCCCTACAATCTCCAAACCGGCCTCAACGGCTTCCAGGATCTCCTGGGGAGTTCTCGTCTTAGCTGCTCCCACAAGGCTCACGCCTTCCGGCAGTTCCTCTAAAATCTTACTCATATTTTCTTTGATCATGGTTGATCTCCTCTTTTTCTCATGCTAAATTGATACTTCAATTCCGGGGATGTGTAAAGGATTCTGATACAGAAAGGATAAATGCCATGACACATGAAGACGCGGGACATTATGCCAAAAAGCACCCAGCCGAACGTAACGTGAAACCGGAGATTACCGAGGCTGTAAAACAGAGGGCTTCAGATGGGGCGCTATCATGCGCGGCAGCCCATGAAATTGCAGTCGATCTGGGCGTACCGCCTGAGGAGATTGGTGTTGGAATAGATCTTCTTGAGCTGCGAATTGCCAAATGCCAGTTAGGGCTCTACGGATATCGACCGGAAAAGAAGGTTGTCAAACCGGCGGAAGCCGTATCAGAGGCACTGGAAGGGGCCATAAAGGAATCCCTTGTAGAGGGGCGGCTTTCGTGCACAGCCGCCTGGGATATAGCGAAAAGGCTTGGGATAGCCAAAATGGATGTTTCCTCAGCCTGTGAGGCCCTGAAAATCAAGATGTTTTCTTGTCAACTGGGCGCTTTCTAATATAGTTGTGAAGAGGAAACCAAAAAAAAGCCACTATTCTCTGCCCAACCGCAAGTTCGGCATCATTTTGAGGATAGTGGCTAATAGTTTTCTGTGATTAACAACTACAGGAACTTCCGCACGTGGCGCCCATGTTCAGGCTGGAGGAAATATCAAATCCAGCGCCCATGTATGAATCAACATAATCCACCTTGATAGGCTTTACTTTTTCATACAACTCCTTTTCGATGATATAAGTAAGCTCCCTGTCATCAAATACTTCATCTTTGTCCCCTGGCTCATCCAGAGCCATGCCCAGCGAGGGCCCGGATCAGCCTCCCTGGGAAAGGACTATCCGGATGCCCGGCACCTCTTCCTTGTCCTTTAAAAGTTCTTTTAACTTATCGCTTGCCTTTTCCGTTACATCAAACATTTCTACCTCCTCATAGGTTTTTTTCCTTTATTCACTACATATACAATATGCACAAAAATCCGATTGTCAAATTAGTTAGTATTAGTAATGAGACAGGATAGAAGGAAAGGTTACAGTTGTAACTAGAAAGGTTCCTCTGCCAGCCGTTGTCTCAGCCATATCAAGACCTTATCAAATTCAGATCTGACTTCAGCCATTGCCTTACCACGGTGGCTCACACGGTTTTTTTCCTCCGATTTCATCTGTGCAAAAGTTTTTTTCAGGGGAGGGAAATAAAACAGGGGATCATATCCGAAACCATTTTTACCAATCGGCTCCTGAGTTATATGGCCATCACACCTTCCTTCGTAGATAAGAGCGGGTCCCGCTGGCACAGCGATTGCTATAGTGCACATAAAAGAAGCGTCTCGCTTCTCCACATCCTTCATAGCCTTGAGCAGTTTAAGGTTATTTTCTTTATCGGTGGCATCCTCCCCGGCATAACGCGCGGATTTGACCCCCGGCATCCCGCCCAGGGCCCCTACCATCAGACCGGAATCGTCCGCAAGCGCTGGCACACCAAGCACTTTCGCCGTAAATGCCGCCTTTTTATAGGCGTTATCCTCAAAAGTTGCTCCATTCTCCTCAACCGAAGGAATGGGCCCAAAATCCTTCAAGCTCTTTATTTCAATATCACAATCAGCAATCAGGTCCTTGAATTCGGAGATCTTCCCTTCATTTCTGGTCGCTAAAACCAGCGGTCTCTCAAGTATCATTTTTTTCTCTTTATAAATCGAAATAGCTACTTCAAATCATAAAATCGCTTTGTGATTCTATATGGTTATACATCAAAAGTGCGTCCTGGCCTCTGGGGTAAAAGCTTTTCTTGATTTTGGATGGAGTGAACCCATGTTTTTTGAAAAGCCTTTGCGCGGCCACATTTTCTAAACCCGTATACAGAACCACTGTTTCAATTCTAAGTTCCCTGGCCTTCCTTACTACCTCCCGTATGAGAGAATCACCAATACCCTTTTTCTGTTTTGCAGGCTCTACAGCAATGGCCAATATTTCGGCGATCTGACGAGATTCCCATTCGCTCTGATGTCGACCAAGCATGGCGAATCCCACAGGTCGTTTTTCCATCAAGGCCAAAAGGGTTTTGGTGGTGCCCGACTGAAACCAGCGTTCCAGCATATCTTCATAAGGTCCATACTGGAAAAAGGCCTTTTTGCTCAGACTGTGGACAAATTCTACATCTGATTCTTCGGCCGCCCTTATTGTGATCTGAGGTCTTACGTGTTGCTTTTCATTTTGAAAAGCCGCTCCCCTAATTGCTTTGCGCCCTACCCCCGGAGTGTAATACGGCCCGGTTCTTGCCTTTCGAAGGCGTGAAATCCTCTTTATTTCCCCATACTTGCCGAACCGACCACGCTTGCTCATAACGTAACCGTTCAACGCTCGTTCGCTTCGCTCTCTTGTGCAAAGAACGCTGAGTTTAATTAGTTTTTGTTTTCCGCTTATCCCGGTTAAGTAGACTAAAGCATTTAACAATGATTCACTTTCCTCAAGGACCTAAATTTTTCCAGAACCGGCCATGAACTCGAAAAACCTGTTTTACCGCGTTGTCAAGCATCTCCTGGTCTGCTTTAGATAGTATGGCACCAATATCAGTTTCGGACAAACCTGCCAATTCTTGCAAAACCACCTTAACCGAGTTCCTCAGGCCTTCCAGATTGTAGCCTCCCTCAAGTGTGATCACAACCTTCCCATCGCAGCATGCCTTTCCAATATTTAGGATGGATCGGGTTAATCCTGCAAATCCATTTGTGGTTACGTACATGCCACCCAAGGGATCGTCTTCGTAGATATCAAATCCGGCCGATATCAAAATTAACTCCGGATCAAATTCAAGCGCTATTGGTTTCAGTATTCTTTCAAAAATACCCATATACTCTCCATCGCCGTGGCCAGTAGATAAAGGCACATTTACAGTAAACCCCTCGCCTTGCCCCCTTCCAGCCTGTTCAAAAGCACCGGTACCAGGGTAGTAAGGATATTGATGTGTTGAAAAATAAAGGATGGAAGGGTCATCTTCAAAGGAATGCTGCGTGCCATTTCCATGATGCAGGTCCCAGTCAATCACAAGGATCCGTTTGACATGGTGGAATTCCTGGGCATACCTTGCCCCTATGGCCACATTGTTGAAGAGGCAAAAACCCTTGGCACAGCTTCTCTCGGCATGATGTCCCGGTGGTCTCACCAATGCAAAACCATTATCCAGTTCTCCGGTTATGACCATTGAGATTGCCTGGCACAGTCCCCCTGAGGCCAGGAGAGCCGCCTCATAGGATCCTGGGGAAGTGGAAGTATCAGGGTCCAGGGAACTGAAGGCCTTACCTTCTGTAGCCGCAACCCTGTCAATGTATTCCGGGGAATGAATCAATAAGAGCTCTTCCCTTTCAGCCTGTCTTACCGGGACTTCTTGAAAGCGTCCCGCCATGTCAGATTCTTCAAGCATGGCATAAATTACTTCCAGTCGCTGGGGGCTTTCAGGGTGAAAAGGCCCTGCCTGGTGATTCATGTATCTATTATCCTTTACAATACCTGTTTTTCTCATTTCTCTACTCCAAAGGATTTCCAGTTTATTCTGGTTATCAGATAAAATAGTAAGTTCTCAATAAGTTCGGGCTATATTAGAAAAAATCCCCCTTTGCAAAAGGGGAAAGCAGTCGGAAGGCACGGGATTATTGAGATGTTACATAAAATATTCTTTGATAGCACCCAGGTCAATCCCGGCCAAATTGCACGGGAATACCCAATATATCAGGACATGATGTGGAATGCAAATTTGCTTTTTTCATATTCTGAAACCTGTCAGCATAAGCTATGCGCGCCTTAAGGTTTTTTGTCTTTTGAAAAATTTTTGGATAAATTGATGTAAAAACCGAAAAAACAGTTTCTTTGTAAAACGATTTTGATTAAAATTAATTTCGATACAGTCGCAAAAAAGCACAAAATACACAAAAAGAATAATTTAAAATATCATGTTTTTTGTCATAGCCGGAGTACAACCGAAAACCGTAAACCTTGATAGCCAGCCAAGAATGTGTCCCACCTGTGGCCTTTACCAGGCACATCTAAAGAGGGTTGATCACTACTTCTCTGCCTTTTTTCTGCCCATCTTTCGAGTTAAAAAAGGAGCTCCTTTTGTGCAATGCCAGAGATGCGGGAGTGTATCTGCTGAATCAGGAGGGATATGGACTGGACCCCGGGAAAACGCTGGCCAGGCCTGCCCCAATTGCGGTAAGCCTTTGAAACCAACATTCCGTTTCTGTCCTTTTTGTGGGAAGCCTGTGTAAGAATATTCACCGAAAAGACGCGTTCAAAGGGAGATTCACTGAATCGGTTTACTTGACCCAGAGGGGCTTCTTCTTTATACTAATGGCAAATTCATTTAGCAAAGACCGGCGGTAAGTCAATGCCGTCAAAAAGCTTCTCAAATTATAACATTATCTTCCCATAAGTAAAGGAGAATAAAAATGATAAAAAAAGCGACAGTTGTAGGTGCTGGTAACGGGGGAGCCACTGTTGCCATGCGCCTTGCAGAAAAAGAGCTGGCTGATGTGGGCTTACTTGATATCATTGAAGGCGTTCCAGCCGGAAAGGCCCTCGACCTTACCGAGGCAGCGCCAATTGAAAAGCATGATGCAAAACTCACAGGGAT
>JAUUWD010000170.1 GCA_030589225.1 Desulfobacteraceae bacterium
CCATGGAAGAGGGGATGGGAGGCCTGAAAGGACACCGTTCAGTTGGTGGTTGTCGGGCTTCCATCTACAATGCCACAGATATCTGGGCGGTAAAGGACCTGGTGGCATTCATGGCAGCATTTGTGAAAAAAGAGGGATAAAACCGCTTTGCGGTTTTAATTTGAGGTTACAGGTTTGAAAAGGACAAGAATCGCCGAAATCCTTTCTTCAGGAGAGATTGGCGCCCGCTTCACAATAATGGGCTGGGTGAGGACAAAAAGAGACTCAAAGGGCGGGTTTTCTTTTATTGAAGTAAATGACGGATCTTGTATGGGCAGCCTGCAGATAATAGCCGATGGAAAACTGCCAAATTACAAGGATGAGATTATTTCATTACACACCGGGTGCTCCATCAAGGTCACGGGTTTATTGGCGGCCTCCCCTGGCAAGGGTCAAAGGGTAGAGCTTCAGGCAGATGAGGTCGAGGTGGTGGGGTGGGCTGACCCTGCTGTTTACCCTCTTCAGAAGAAGCGGCATTCCTTTGAATTTCTGCGAACCATTGCTCACCTGAGGCCTCGAACCAATACTTTTGGCGCTGTCGCAAGGGTGAGAAATGCCATGAGCTATGCCATTCACACCTTTTTCCAGGAGAGAGGTTTTATCTATATTCATACACCCATTATCACTGGAAGCGACTGCGAGGGGGCCGGAGAGATGTTCAGGGTGACCAAATTTAACCTGGACCAGATCCCCCAAAAAGATGGTCATGCTGATTTTACACAGGATTTTTTTGGAGGACCTGCCTCTCTGACCGTGAGCGGACAGCTTGAAGCCGAAATCTATGCACATGCCATGGGAGATGTTTACACTTTTGGACCCACCTTCAGAGCAGAAGATTCAAATACGTCCCGTCACCTGGCTGAGTTCTGGATGGTTGAACCCGAGATGGCCTTTTGTGATCTCCAGTGCAATGCAGAGTTGGCAGTTCAACTGCTGAAATACATTTTTGCCTATGTGCTGGAAAACTGTGAAGAGGACATGAAATTCTTTAACCGTTTCATAGATTCTACAGTAGTGGATACCCTTGAGAAGCTGGTGTCACAGGATTTTGAATACCTGACCTATACGGAGGGGATAGAAATTCTCTTAAAAGCAAATGAAACGTTTGAGTTTCCGGTCAACTGGGGATGCGACCTTCAATCGGAACATGAGAGGTATCTTTGCGAAAAGGTTTTTCACAAGCCGCTAATACTTGTGGACTACCCAAAAGAGATAAAGGCCTTTTACATGAAGCTGAACGAGGACGGAAAGACAGTGCGCGCAATGGATGTGCTGATGCCCAAGATCGGAGAAATCATCGGCGGGAGCCAGCGTGAAGATGACCATGATACCCTGGTTGAAAGGATCAAGGAGATGAACCTTAATCCTGATGATTACTGGTGGTACCTGGAATTAAGAAAATTCGGGTCAACCCCTCACTCCGGTTTTGGACTTGGATTTGAGCGCCTTATTCAATTTGTGACCGGTCTCGCCAATATCAGAGACGTAATTCCCTTCCCGAGAACCCCCGGAAATGTAAGCTTCTGAGTTCTACCGTGGCGAGTCTTCCTTGAAGCATTATAGTCAGGTGAACTCGGACAGCCTTCGAGTGCCCCGTCTCAAAAGTTTAGTGCCTTAAAATGGCAACATGAAATATTCATATAAATTCATACGTTTCACCCATCTGTGGGTGACGGGAAAATCCGAAATTCGAATATCGAACCTCGAAACAAATACAAATGACAAAAATATCAATGACCAAAACGGGAAATGGTCGTATCATGACGTTTTTGTTTAGAATTTTGAAAATTCGTATTTCGATATTGTTTCGTATTTCGCATTTCGATATTCGTATTTTTTAAGGTTATTCCTGTGATTTGATGACATGATAAATTGCCAAAATCAAGGACAGAACTTTTGAGACACGGTACTAGGTACGTTGTTGGCTACATTCAGCAATTTTTTGTTAATGACGTAACGACGTCTCTAAGAGCTTCCAGATTGAATGGCTTCATCAATAGAGAGTTGAAAAATTCCTTGCTAATATCATTTTCACTAAACCCGGTAATCGCCACTATGGGTGTGGATGGCCTATCCGAGCCTCTGATATATCTGGCAACTTCACAACCGCCCATCCTGGGCATACGAATATCGGTAATGACTAAATCGAAATCGCGACCTTTGTCAAAGTGCTTGATTCCTTCTTCCCCATCGTGAGCAACCTTCACTTCATAACCCATTCCTGTAAGAAATGCGCTTAGGATGTAGCAGATGTGATCATCATCATCAATAACGAGAATGTAGCCCATGAAATCTCCAATTTACTGAATAACTCTGGCAGGTTTAGATCTTTCTATATCGTTCTTCAAGACTTGTGCCACACCCCTATTAAAATAAATACTGACTTAAATTCTAAATAGTTAGGCTAACTTAATCGAATTAACCCTGATAGAGAAACGGACACAAACTGTCATTGTGCTGTCAAAATATGTCAGATAAGACAACATTTTCCCGGCTATACTGCCTCAAGCCTGTTTGCGAGGTATTTCCAGGCCTATTTGGCTATCCGATCTCTATCAGACAAAAAGACAGGCTGCTTTTTCATGGGGATGAATTACATGCCAAAATGGCATCTCATAGGTCACTTTGCCGTATGTACGGGAAGAGTCCCCTCAGGCGCAATTTGTAGATTGGATAATGCAAGCACTTTATTATTGAAATCAGCATGAGCCTGTTCCATTATCCCAGAACCCTGAATTCTGAACCCGTGAACGGTTACAAAAATACTAATCAAAAGATCAACGGTTTTCCTCTTAAGGTCAGTTATCGCAATATTCCAGGATAACCCCTGTTGATACATATTCCTGGTGTTCTTCGTCAATAAAATCCCCCTCCTGATATGTGATTTTCCCTCTATATTCTTCCTTTACCACATATTCTCCATCTTCATTTACTTGAATGAGTATCTCGGAACATGAGCCACAATACGGCCCTTCTTTTTCCTGGTCTCCCTCCCAAATATAGGGGATCCACCCCTCATCTATGGCTTCATCAATGGAATCTACTTCGATTCCGCATATAGCACATTTCATTATTTATCCTCCATTATTTCAAGAGTTGTTTTACAGAAGAATTCCTCCCATGCCAAGAAAAATGTATGTTCTGGGTCCATAATACGATCATCTCCATGTTTTGCTTTTCGGCTTCCTCTCTTACCCATGTGCATAAACCCGCACAGCGAGAGATGACGATGATCGAATCAGGCGTAACTGCTCAATAATTCGGGAAGATATTGGGGCCATGTGCGGGCCTCTTTTTTAAAGGCCGCAATCCCGCCAAGATAACGCCATATGGCACAATAGAAGGCGGGGCTTGCCTCATTCCATTGAACAGCGGATTTGCCCTAAAATTCATCTAAGAACAGACCCATAAGAGATTCTCTGTATAAACGGCCATCTTTTCCGCCTGTTCTGAGGTAGAATTTTAGAGTCAAGGGGGCAAGGAGGATTTGCTCGATAATCCATTGGTGTGCGCCTTAAAAAAAACCTCTCATCGAGCGCGGGAAGGCAAGGCCATTGCGCAGTCAGAATGTGCAATAGCAATGATTGATACCAGTGATGGGTTCCTTGGGGATTTGGGACATATTTGCGAGGAAAGCGGTGTTGGCGCCACACTGATTCAGGAAAAGCTTCCTATTAGTGGGGACTTACGTCAAGCCGCCCAAAATCTGGGAAAGGATCCGTATGACCTTGTCTTTAAGGACAGTGATGATTATGAGCTGATCATCACTTGTTCTCCGGACCATGTGGATCATAACTTTTGAGACACTACACTATTGCCACACCTCTTTATAGAGTCGCAGCCAATTTCCACCCACAATTTTTTCCACCTGCCCCACGGTATAGCCCCGGGCCAACAATCCACTTGTCACCTTGGGACACTCTGAAATGGACTCAAAACCCTGAATCAATTTGGTGCTGAAGTATTTTTCTTTTTCCGAGGTGGAGAGTCCTTTCAGGGCCGATGATAGGATCTCTTCAGGCATATCTTCCATAAAATCCGGGCCAAGCCCCACATGGTCTATACCGAGCAGGTTAACCAGGTAATCAATTGTTGATAGATAGTCATCAATGGTAGCGTGTTTATGGCCTGTAAGCATGGCAGGAAGGGTGACTGCACCTACCACACCTCCCTTTGCTGCCAGGGCCTTAAGTGCCTCATCGGTCTTGTTGCGTGGGTGGGCAGCAATGGCAAGGGCGTTTGCATGGGTGAAAGCAACTGGTGTCCGCGACTCCTCAATGGTCTCTAAACTCGTGCGGGGTCCACAGTGAGAGAGGTCAATCAGGATACCCAATCGGTTCATCTCATCGATAACTTTTCGACCAAAAGCGGTAAGGCCCTTATCTTCCGAAACCATGCAACCGCTACCCACAAGATTGTGGAGGTTATAGGTAAGTTGAATAATCCTTAAGCCCAATGCATGATAAACACTCAGCAGCCGTTCGTTATCCTGTATGGGACCGGTGTCCTGAAATCCAAAAATGAGTCCCACGCGTTGGGTTTTCTTGGCCGTTTCAATATCCTCAAACCTGTGTACCGGCATGATCAGATCAGGATGTCGATCAAATAGATAGTGATAGTCAGCGATAAGACTAATTGTCTCAGGGAGAGTGTGCCACGCTGCAATGGTTGCATTGACGGCAGTAATGCCACCGCTTTTTAGACGTTCCAAGACTTTTTCTTCAAAGAAATAGCTGGCATTAAGCCCATCGATGATAATACTATCCCGATGCAGTCGATCTGCGTCATTTTCTACCATCACTTTCTCCTCAGAAATAACAGTTGTAAGTGAACTAAAGTTTTTATCACCTGGATTTGTCCTGTCAAATTACTGTTCCATGGTAAAAAACTGTATTAGAGGATATCCCTCCTATCTGAGATGACAGGCGATCCAGTGATCCCCTCCCAAATCCCGAAACAT
>JAUUWD010000221.1 GCA_030589225.1 Desulfobacteraceae bacterium
ACATGGAACTGGATCCCCAGGGTCGATATGTGATTAACTGGCAAGGTCAGCGTTGCTGGGTGGATGTGGAGGATACGGCTTTTGTAGTTCGAAGGGTTACTTTCAAAGACGGGACCCAGGCCCAAAATGCTCAGTATTTATTACACTTAAGCGATGATACCAGAGAACCTCTGGCGCCGGATACGCTTTTTGTGGGGCAGGATAATGTTCTGTATTGCAAAGTCAAAAACCGTTCCTTCCCGGCCCGTTTCAATCGCGCTGCTTATTATCAGCTCGCCGAGTATATTGAAGAAGAAGGCGACACCTATTATCTGCCCTTTAACGGAAGAAAGTATAACATTGCATGATTTTCGATTGATGAATGATTATTGAAACTCACAAATAAGCGTTGTCAGTTGATCGTTGTCAGTTGATCGTTGAAGTAAGAGTAAAAACCAAATGATTCAAGAGAGATATCATTCCACCCTGTATATCCTTATACTTCAGCCAACTACCTGAAATACAAGTGCAATTAGCGACTAACAACGGACCACCGACACTACCCTCAAATAAAGAATCGTCAATCGTCAATAGACAATAATCAATTAATCATCTCTCCGTCACAGGAGAAACAATTTCTATCTTTGCTTTCTTTTTTAGACTATCAACCCAAACCTGAAACGCCCGCCGGTGCTTTGTCTGCATGAGCGAAAAGCGGTAGTTGTCTTTTTCTTCTTGATATTTACTCTCATCAATACCCTCGCTTGCCTCCCATCTGATGACAAAGGCCCCTTTGTCGTTTTTAAAGATCGTATCCGGATATCTCTTGTTCCTGTTGAGACTGAAGGCCGTTTCCAGTAAATCGGGCGCACGACCTATTTTAGGAACAGGACCCCGTCTTGTAAAAAACTCAGCATCCTCAGGCTCTAAATGCTTTTCCCTGGCAAGTTCATCCCACGTCTTTCCCTCTTTCAGTGCGGTTAGGTAGGTTTCAGCAGCAGCTTTTGCTTCTTCGGCCGAACGATATGCGATATAATCATCTTTTAGTTTATCGGTAACTTCCGCCAGTTCGGGCAAGTAGGATTCCTTTCGGTCAGCGAGCTGAAAAATATAGAATTTCCCCTTCAGTTCAAGCAGTTCACTTGTCTCACCTTTTCGTAGGGAAAAGAGGGACTGACGCAGCTTATCGTCACCGCCAATACCTGGTATACGCTGGTCCTGGGAGAAATCTCCGGTGTATTTTACCTTAAGTTCACGCTCCGCCGCATATTCGGCAAGGTCTGCGTCGTAGGGCATCTGGTCGATAAGGCTCAGAGCGTATTCATGGGCAAGTTCCGCACTGCCAGTCGTGAGCAGTATTTTTGAAATCTGGTCACGTACCTCATCCAGTGCTTTCGTCCCGGCCTCCTTGACATCCTCTACTTTAATTATGTGATAACCAAAGCGGGTCTGTACAAGGTCGCTGATTTCCCCCTTTTTCATTTTAAATGCGGTATCTTCAAAGGGTTTGACCATCCTCCCTGCCGTGAAGTACCCCAGGTCGCCGCCCTCGGACTTTGTAGGGCCTTCAGAGTATTTTTTTGCCAGGGTAGCAAAATCATTTCCCTTCCGGGCTTCTTCCAGTACTTTTGTGGCTTTTTCTCTAACCTCTTTTTCTTCGGCCTCACCAGCACCCTGGTTCAGTTTAAAAAGGATATGTCTCGCCTTCACCTCCTTGGGCTGCAAGAAGGTATCAATATTATATTCATAATATTCCTCGATTTCACGATCCTTGATCTCTACCTTATCTTTGAAGGTATCCGGATCGATCAGTAGATAGGCAAGTTTGACCTTTTCGGGGACTCTGTATCCCTCCCTGTGTTCCTTAAAAAATGTTTCAAGAGAAGCCTGATCAGGTTCGATTGATTTTTTGAACTTTTCGGGTTTGAACTGGACAAAGTTGATTTTGATCTTCTCGTTGGCATGGGTGTAATAGTCTAACACCTCTTGGTCGGTTACCGGCATGAAGGTTAGTAAGAATTGTCGCAGCTTTCCATCAAGCAGTTCCTTGGCCATGCCCTCCTCAAAGTCCTCTGGGGTCATACGGTTCTGGCTTAGGAGACCCCTATACCGCCTAATGTCAAACTGGCCATCTATTTGAAATGCCGGGTAGTCCATAATGGCTTGCTGTATTTCACTTTCTGTGACGTCCAGGCCTATTTTTCTGGCTTCCTGGCTGATCAACTTTTGGCTGATGAGGTTGTCCAGGGCTCTGTTTTTCAGATCGAATACCTTTATCAGGTTATCGTTCCAGACATCTTTGTATTGTCTCCGAAGCGCTTCTAATAAGTCCCAGTAGGCCTTTTGATATTCCAGCCCGCTGATCACCTCACCATTCACGTAAGCGATTTTTAGCCCCTTCTTTGCCGTGAAGGAATAGCCAAAGTAAAAGACAAAGACCAGCGCAATAATGGCTATCAGGACCTTTATCAGCCAGGACTTGGCATGTTTTCTCATCATACTCAATAACATTCAGTATTTCCTCCTGTGTGTATATCCCCGTCATGTCCTCCTAATCTATATTCTGAAAGGAGGCCAAGTATTTGACTTTGATTTGGCAAAATTTTTAGTAAGTTCCCAATAATTTCGGGCAGTATTAAGAACCCCCCCCGTCCGCCTCGCTCCGCTTGGTTGGAGGGCGGGCCTCAATCCCCATTTGCAAAAGGGGGAAGCAATCGGAATACTCAGATTTATTGAGATGTTACAATTTTTGCTATCTCAGATAACATGAACTAATGAGGATGTCCATTAGAAGTTGAAGTTTATTGCACTTTTGAACCCAAGATGACTTGAGAATTGCTAAAGGGGCAAATTTCTATTGACAAATTTTTTTATTGTTACTAAATGTATTATTATGGAAATTCTGGCAGAAAAGAATGTTTTTCATCCTTTTAAAGGTTGGTGGTGGCCCGTCTCCAGGAGGGAGGTGTGCCCACCGCTTTGATGCTGACATAATGTAGTAAGTTCATAAGCCGTGGGCCCTTTCCCGGAGGTCCCACGGTTTTTTTGTGCTGCGATTCAAGAAAGGCCGTGGGGCTTCAAGTCCCACGGCCTTTCTTGTTTGGGAATGGAGTCCAGTTGTAAGAACCGGAGAAATTTTTAAAAACCTTTTAAATGGAGGAGGAAGGAAAATGATCAGAGAATCAATCAAAAAAGTAGTTTCAGGAGAGGATTTATCCGAAGCCGAAATGGAAAAAACCATGAAGGAAGTTGTGACCGGCAAGGCAACACCTGCCCAGATTGGATCATTCATAACGGCCTTGCGGATGAAAGGAGAAACCGTGGAAGAAATTTTGGGGGCTGCAAAGGCAATAAAGGCCAAGGCAGTGAAAATGCACCTCAACAACCATCTTGTAAACATTGATCGAGACGAGATTAATCTGGAAGAGGAGACGATGATAGATACCAGCGGAACCGGGGGAGATGGCACTAACATCTTCAACGTATCCACCGCTACAGCCTTTGTGGCTGCGGGCGCCGGAATAAAGGTCGCGAAACACGGAAACAGACATGACTCCACCCATTGCGGCAGCGCAGATGTGCTTGAAAATTTAGGCGTAAATCTGGAAATCACAAGTACTGATGTGGAAAGATGTATCAATGAGGTAGGCATAGGGTTTCTATATTCCCCTGTATTTCACGGGATCATGAAATACGCAGCAGGACCCAGGCGGGAGATAGGCCTCAGAACTATTTTTAACCTGCTTGGTCCCCTGACAAATCCTGCAGGCGCCTCAGCCCAGGTATTAGGCGTCTATGAACCGGATCTTACCGAAAAGATGGCCCAAGTACTTAAAAGGCTCGGGACTAAGGAGGCGTTTGTTGTCTGTGGTGAGGGTACATTTGACGAAATAAGCATATGCGGGCCGACTAAAGTTTCGCACCTGAAAGAAGGGAATGTGTCCACCTTTCACATGACACCGGAAGAATGCGGTTTCAACAGGGCAGCCCAGGTGGACATAAAAGGAGGGAATGCGCGAGAGAATGCCTTCATTATCAGGACGATCCTCGATGGAGAGGAGGGTCCAAAGAAGGATATGGTCCTACTAAATGCCGCAGCAGCGTTCGTGACGGCAGGTCTTGATAACGATTTCAAAGCGGCCATTGAAAGGGCAAGGGATTCCGTTGATTCCGGTCGCGCCAAGGAAAAACTTCATTCTCTGGTGAATTTCACACAGGAGTGTAATGCATTTGTCCTCGATAGGCTATGAGGAGAGTATAATGCCAATGGACAGAAGCAGGCTGAATAAAAGACTCAGCCCGGCTGTACCGGCGAGTGCCTG
>JAUUWD010000180.1 GCA_030589225.1 Desulfobacteraceae bacterium
AGTAATGAAATAGAGGCCTCCTGGTTGATTGATCCGGGTAAATTTCATGTTTCAGCCCATGGCCAGACTTCCTGTCAGGACTGTCACGGAGATATTGGTGAGAAGGGTCTTCATCCCGAACCCGGGGATGTGAACAAGAAAGCGGCTGAATTTTTTCATGTGGATCATTGCCTTTCCTGCCATGATAACATCCTTGAGGATTTGGAACAGGGTGTGCACGGTGCCAGGCAGGTCAGCGATTCCGATAGGTATCTGGATTGTCTCCGTTGCCACGACCCCCATTACCAGCTCCCTCTCGATAAGGACCAAATGGCCCAATTTGATCCTGCAAAGCCCATTGACGAACAATGCGGGGCATGCCACAGGGAGCAGTCTGCCCTGCCTGCCTTTTCAGATGAAGATGAAAGTTGTATGGCCTGTCACCGCTCTGTTGACCCGGCAGATCCCGAGAGCCAAAAGAAGATTTCAAGGTTTTGTTTCCATTGCCATGAACAGAATGGAACTTTAGCCAGGGAGATGAGGCGGTGGCCAGTATATCCAATAATTGAGCAGGAATATGAGTCTACACCACACGCCCATATTGCTTGTACGGTCTGTCATCCCCGGGCCTTGGGCTTCAATCATGGGGAACAACAGGTGGGAGATTGCAGTCAATGCCATTTTCCCCATGATGAGAAAGTAGCGCACGATGCCCATATGGCGGTTTCGTGCGAAGCATGCCATCTCAATGGGGTTCAACCGGTAAGAGACCCAAAGTCAAAGCTTGTCGTATGGACGAGGGAGCATAGTCCGGGTCAAACTTTTAGAATTCATGATATGGCCCTTGAACCGGATGAAACATCCTGCAAGAGATGTCACCTCAAGGGAAATCAGATCGGGGCGGTCTCCATGATTTTGCCGGCCAAGAGCATTTTGTGTATGCCCTGTCATGCAGCCACCTTTTCAGCCGGTGACACCACGACTATCCTTTCTCTGATCGTTTTTCTTGCCGGTATCGTGATGGTTATATCCTATGTCTTGTCCGGTTCTATGCCTGGAGAGGCTGATACAGGGCCTCTTAATAAGCTCTTTAAACTGTTGTTGAATGCAGCCAGAACTGTTTTTTCCCGAAAGATTTTTTCCATCATCAAGACCATGATCCTTGATGTCCTCCTGCAAAGGAGGCTATACCGTCAGTCCGGAAGGCGTTGGCTTATCCACAGTCTGATTTTCTATGCCTTTGTTTTCCGTTTTTCCTGGGGGATTGTGGCCCTGATCGGATCTCTTTGGAAACCTGAATGGTCCTCAGTATGGGTTATGCTGGATAAGAACCATCCGATAACGGCCTTTCTGTTTGACCTTACAGGAATTATGGTCATTTCAGGTGTGATATTGGCGTTTATTCGCGGGTGGCGCACCAGGTCGGGGCAAATTACAGGTCTTCCCAGGCAAGATTGTGTGGCATTAGGCTTGATTGCCGGCATTGTGGCGATCGGTTTTATACTGGAAGGTATGCGAATTGCCATGACCGGCAGTCCTGCCGGTAGCACGTATGCATTTGTCGGTTATTGGATCAGCACACTCTTTTCAGACCCACTTGCATTGACCGGTGTTTATGGATATATCTGGTATCTCCATGCCATTCTTACCGGGGCGTTTGTTGCCTACATACCCTTTAGCCGGTTGCTCCATATTATTTTGGCACCGCTGGTATTGGTGTTTAATGGGATCCCTAAGCATGAAGGCAATAAAAGGTAGTGCTCTTGCAGCACTATTGACGAATGCGTTGACCTCTGTTAGATAATATTAAAATCTAGGGTGATCGGAGACAAAAAATAGTTGGAATTTACAACCATAAAAGGTTTCAAAGATATTCTGCCTGAAGATGTGGAGACCTGGCAGAGACTTGAATCGGAGGCGAGAAGGGTCTTTCATTCTTTTGGCTTCAAGGAGATAAGGCCGCCCCTCCTCGAAAGAACTGAACTTTTCAGCCGGGGCATTGGGCAGGAAACAGATATTGTTTCAAAGGAGATGTATACCCTTAAGGACAGCAAGGGAAGAGGGCTTACATTACGACCAGAGGCCACGGCTTCCGTGGTCAGGGCCTATGTTCAGCACAGGCTCTATCTAAAGAATCCGATCCAGAAGCTCTTTACCATCGGCCCCATGTTCAGACATGAGCGGCCTCAGAAGGGGAGGTTCCGGCAATTCCATCAGATAAATGCGGAGATCTTTGGCGACCCTGGCTCCAGATCTGATGCGGATATTATCATTATGGCCATGTTTTTTCTGGAGACTATCGGTTTGTCTGGTCTTGGTCTCCATATTAACTCCCTGGGGTGTCATAAGTGCAGGGACAGCTTCAAGAAAGAGCTTAAGGAATACCTGATTCAAAAAATCCATGCCCTGTGTTTAGATTGCCAGAGGCGGACGGAGACCAATCCCCTGAGGGTTTTTGATTGCAAAGTCGACACTTGCAAGGAGACGGTTTCAGGCGCTCCCTCAATCCTTGATTATATCTGTGAAGATTGCCAGGAGCATTTTGAGTCTGTTCAGAGCTATCTTGAGAGCTCGGGTATTCCTTTTGTATTAAATCACAAACTTGTCAGGGGGCTTGATTACTATACCAGGACCACCTTTGAGATCCAGACGGATCGCCTGGGTGCACAAAATGCGGTGACGGGCGGCGGTCGCTATGACGGTCTGGTCAAACTCCTTGGAGGCCCGGACCACCCTGGCACTGGTTTTGCCATGGGAATAGAACGGCTGGTCGCACTTCTGGATGAGGATGCGGAACAGGAAGTCCGGACACCGGATCTTTTTGTAGCAGCACTGGGTGATACGGCCGAAAAGAAGGCCTTTAACTGGGTAAATGACCTGAGAAGAACGGGCATCTGGGTGGAGACGGAATATAGCTCAAAGGGACTGAAGGCCCAGATGAAGAGAGCTGGACGCCTGGGCGCAAGGAAGGTCTTAATCGTTGGGGAGGATGAGCTGGCTTCCGGGAAAGGTATCCTGCGGGACATGGAAAAGAAGGTTCAGGAGGAAGTGGAACTCCAAAACATTGTAAACAACCTTAAGGGAATACTAAAAGAATCGACAGGATAACCTCGCGTTCCGCGGGGCCCCGACAGCGGGATCTACACTTCACTTCGACAGGCATGGATAGACATGATATTATCCTGCCCATCCTGTCAGAAAGCATAAGAGTGCTGCGATAAATGAAAGAAGACCAAGATATACGAATAGATTCCATGGGAGATTGGAAGCGTACCCATGACTGTGGAAGCCTCAGGCCAGATAACGTGGACCAGGAAGTAGTGTTAATGGGGTGGGTGAACTCAAGGCGTGATCTCGGAAATTTGATCTTCATTGATCTGAGGGACCGGGAGGGGATCACGCAGATCGTATTTGATCCACAGGTGGATAAGGAGAGTCACGAAAGGGCCCATATCCTGAGAGGCGAATGGGTTATTGCGGTTAAAGGCACTGTTGTGCCTCGTCTCAAGGGCCAGGAAAATTTTATCCTGCCAACCGGATCCATTGAATTAAAAGTAAGTGAACTAAAGATCCTCAACAGGACTGAGACCCCTCCCTTCCAGGTGGATGGAGCGGTGGATGCCTCGGAGACCCTCAGGCTGAAGTACCGGTATCTGGAATTGCGGAGGCCCCAGGTCTTGAGCGCCTTCCGCAAACGGCATTTGATTGCATCCTGCATAAGGGAATACTTAAACAGCAAAGGCTTTATTGAGGTCGAGACACCATTTCTCACCAAAAGCACGCCGGAAGGCGCCAGGGATTACCTGGTGCCCAGCAGGGTCAACAGGGGCCTGTTTTATGCACTGCCACAATCGCCCCAGCTATTTAAACAACTTCTCATGATTGCCGGATTTGACCGCTATTATCAGATTGTGCGGTGCTTTCGGGATGAAGACCTCCGGGCGGATCGCCAGCCCGAATTCACCCAGGTGGATCTGGAGATGGCCTTTGTGGATGAAGAGGATGTTATGGGGGTTTTTGAGGAGATGATGAGGGATCTTTTTCATAAAATACAGGAATTCGATATAGCTTCCCCTATACCCCGCCTTGAATATCATGAGGCCATGGACCGGTTTGGCACGGATAGACCTGATATACGGTTCGCTATGGAACTAAATGACTTAACGGACATTGCAGGCCGATCGGATTTTAGAGTTTTTAAGGGTGTAATCGAAGAAAGGGGTGTGGTCAAGGCCATAACTGTCAAAGATGGGGCTGCATCTTTTTCGAGAAAAGTCCTGGATGAACTCTCCGGCCTGGTGGTCGAATACGGGGCAAAGGGCCTGGCATGGGTCAAAGTCAATAAAGATGGCTGGCAGTCCTCCCTTAACAAATTCTTTAGGGACGAAGACAAAACGGCTGTTAATGAAAAGGTGAAAGCAGCCCCTGGTGATTTGATTTTAATTGTGGCTCAGGAACACACAATAGCCAATGAAGCCCTTGGAAAGCTTCGTGTAGAGGTGGCGCGGCGACTGGACCTGATCCCTCAAGACAGCTATGAGTTTGTGTGGATCACCAGATTTCCACTATTGGAATACAACCAAAGCGAAGATAGGTTTGAGGCAGTTCACCATCCGTTTACCGCGCCATTGGAGGAAGACTTGGTTTTGCTGGACGATCACCCTGAACAAGTGAGGTCCATGGCATATGACTTGGTTTTAAACGGGGCTGAGATAGGCGGGGGAAGCGTGAGGATTCATAGTCTTGCCACTCAACAAAAGGTGTTCAGGGCCCTTGGTATCTCAGACCAAGAGGCCCAAATGAAGTTCGGGTTTTTTTTAGAGGCGCTGAGATATGGCGCTCCTCCCCATGGGGGAATCGCCCTGGGCTTTGACCGTCTGGTGGCT
>JAUUWD010000230.1 GCA_030589225.1 Desulfobacteraceae bacterium
TTTATGTCACCTATGCACATCCAGCATCAAAAATCTTTTACGCCGTTTTGCAAGAAGGTAGCGGAGCTGACCGGGGGTCAGGTCAAGATCAAGATATACCCAGGAGGGGCATTAGGTAGGCCAAAACAGCTTCCAGACGCGGTCAAAACTGGTATTACGGACATAGCCTTTATTATCCCGTCGTATACGACGGGTCGTTTTCCGCGGACTTCGGCTTTTGATCTGCCCTTTATCTTTGACAGCGCATCGCATGCAACCAGGGTGCTCTATGCATTAGCCTATGACTACCTGGCAGACGATTACAAAGACTATAAGGTTTTGTGGTTCTACTCCTGTGGAACCGGCCAGCTTCATTCTGTGACCAAGCCCATTTACAGGGTGGAGGATCTCAAGGGGATGAAGATGCGCGCACCTTCGGCATATATGAGCAAGGCCCTTAAGATCTTCGGTGCCAACCCAGTGGGGATGCCTATTTCCAAGCTCACTATGTCACTTGAAAAGAAGGTTATCGACGGGATGCTCACACCTTATAGCGCTGTTATAGATTTTCGGTTGTGGGATTTGGTAAAGTACATCGCCCAGGTGGATATGTATCTTTCGCCAATGGCTGTGGTGATGAACAAGAAGAAATGGGACTCCTTGCCGGACCTTGCTAAGAAGGCAATTGATGAGGCATCAGGCATGCAGTGGGGCCTCCACGCCGCACAAGTCTATGACAATCACGATCAAAACATGGTAAATCAAAATAAAGTGTCAGGCAAGATCGCAATCTACAAGGTACCGATGTCTGAGAAAAAAAGGTTTATGGGAGTAGTGCAGGGAATGCAGGCCGATTGGGTGGCTGAAATGTCCAAAAAGGGACTCCCTGCTAAGCAGATCTTAGAGGCAGTCAAACAGTCAGCCAAATTGCACAGATAGAGACGTATGAAAAAGTGATGAGCAGCCGGGTCGACCTTGCAGTATAGAGGCCGACCCGGAAAAAACAGGTCTGATCATTTTATGAAGATAGAACAGGTACATCGCAGCTTCGAGTCGTGGGTCCATCCCATATCCAAAATAGTGAACCGCATTGCCTCTGGAGTGCTGTTTTGTATGATGCTTCTCACTATAGCTGATGTGTTTTTAAGGAAGGTATTCAGCCAATCTATCTTGGGCACTGTTGAGGTTACTGAGTTCATGATGGTGATTCTACTGTTTTTCGCCGTGACACAGACGGAAATTTTGGATGGCCATGTGAGAGTTGATCTGATAATGAGCAGATTCGGGGAACGCACCCAGACGTTGGTTGATACAATTACCCAATTGGTTTGTTTTCTCCTCTTTGGATTATTCACCTGGTCCACTCTGGTGTATGCGGCAAAGATGAGGGCCTCAGGCGAGGTTTCGCAGGACCTGTGGCTCCCTGTATATCCATTCATCTATGTAGTTGCGCTGGGTTGCGCCCTGTTGGCTCTTTCACTATTGATAAAATCCTTCATGGCCTACATGAGAATGATTAAATCATGAGTCCGGTAACCATTGGCATAATCGGAATTTTCTTTTTGTTTGTGCTTCTGGCCCTTCGTATGCAGATTGGTTTCTCCATGGCGTTGGTAGGGTTTGTCGGATTTACCGTGCTCTGTTCCCTTGAAGCAAGCTTTTCGTTACTGGGAATGGAGGCGTTTAAGACGGGAACTGCCTATAGTTTAACGGTTATTCCCCTCTTTATTCTTATGGGGCAGTTTGCTAACCATTCCAGAATGGGTTTTGAGATCTATGATACAGTTTACCGATGGCTTGGTTTTTTGCCTGGTGGGCTAAGCATGGCCACTACCGGGGCCTGTGCCGGGTTTGCAGCAATATCAGGGTCTTCCCTGGCTACAGCAGCAACCATGGGCATGGTCGCGCTTCCGGAGATGAAACGGTTCAAATACGACGATTCACTGGCCACCGGGTGCATTGCAGCCGGAGGGACCTTGGGAATTCTTATCCCTCCGAGTACGGTGCTGATAATCTACGGTATTTTGACCGAACAGCCTATCGCGACGTTGTTTATTGCAGGCATCCTGCCTGGGGTGCTGTTGAGCGGTCTGTTCATTGTAACGATATATGCGCTGACGAAATATAAGCCGAGCCTGGGCCCCCCTGGACCACGATTCACCATGAAGGAGAAGATCTATTCACTGAAAAATACGTGGAGCCTTTTGTCTCTTTTCCTATTAGTGATCGGCGGGCTCTATACAGGATGGTTCACACCTACTGAGGCAGCAGGGGTAGGAGCCTTTGGCGCGTTTTCCATAACCATCATAAAAAGAAGGTTAACCTGGGGTAACCTGACAGGATCGCTAACTGAAACGGCAAAGACAACAGCCATGGTGTTTGTTATTCTGATCGGGGCCAATATCTTCGGATACTTTTTGACAGTGAGCCAGATTCCTGATCAGCTCTCAACCTGGATTGGAGAACTCGGGCTGAATAGATATGTTGTCATGGCAGTACTTATTTTGGCGTATATTGTTTTGGGTTGCTTTATGGAAGGCCTGGCAATCATGGTGCTGACCATACCCATCGTTTTTCCGATGGTGATGGATATGGGATTTGATCCGATCTGGTTTGGGATCATCATTACCCTGGTTATGGAAATGAGCCTGATTACCCCGCCCGTGGGGGTTAATGTGTTCATCATCAGTGGGGTGGCCAAAGACGTTCCCATGTATACCATTTTCCGAGGTATTCTGCCCTTCTGGTTCGCCATGCTGGTCTGTATCATCATCATACTGATATTCCCGCAAATAGCCCTCTTTTTACCTGTTACCATGGTGCAGTAAGCTCGTGAGCAACGTCTTACTTCGGATTTTTTTGTGCAACCGACCAAAACCTTATCTAAGTGCGTTGTTGACCAGTTCTGCAATGTCGAGCACCTTGGTGCGCAGTTTCAATTTCTGGGCAGCTATTTTCAGGTTTTCCTTGCACGCGGGGCAGGCCGAAAGCAACAATTCAGCGCCCATGCTCTTCATCTCTGAGGCCCTTTCCCGGGCCAAGTCCAGTGAGAAATCCGGAAACCCGATCGGCACAAGCCCACCGCCTCCGCAACAAAAGCTGTTTTCCCTGGAACGAGTGAGATCTTTAAATTCTATTCCTTTGATCCTGTTTAGTATTTCACGAGGAGCCTCGTATATATCCTGTCCCCTTCCCAAATGGCAGGGATCGTGGTAGGTCACTGTTTTTTCTGCATGCATGGTATCCAGTTTCAATGTGCCTTTCTGCTGAAGTCTTTCCATAAATTCAGTTGCGTGAAGCACTTCAAATGGGAGTTCTCTCTTCATCCATTGCGGATAGTATTTTTTGAATATCATGCTGCAGGTTGGACAGGTAAGGACCACTGTTGAGGCCCCACTTTTCTCTATGAGATCAACGTTATGTGTTACGAGGTCGTGGACTTTGTCTTCGTGTCCGCAAAAATAGAGGGGTGCGCCGCAGCACCACTCCTCACCACTGGCAGAGAACGGAATGCCCAGTTTGTCGAGTATGCTTACAAAGGCACCGGCTATCTCGGTTTCCCGGTAGGATGAAACACAGCCAACAAAATAAAAGATCTCGGCCTGAGAGGCTATTTTTCCCCTTTTTTCTTTAGCCAACCACTCATCTCTTGCCGGTAACCTTCCGGCATACGGGGTCTTCTTGCTGAGGATGTTCTCAACCACCATTTGATGAGGCTCTTGGAGTGTAATCCCATTTTGCAGCAACTCTTTTTTTAGCAGGGTGAAGAGGTCTATCTGGCTCTCGATAACGCCGCAGTTCACTTCACATGCCCCACAGGTGGTACAAAGGTACAATAAATCCCTGACAGATTCCGAAAACCCTATTTTTCCTTCGTATAGGGCTCGGGCCATTTGCATAACTCCCCCGGCACTGTAAGTGAAGAATTTGCCTTTTATGTGCATGGGACAGAGTGAGACGAATTCGGCCTCCTCTCCGCCGTACGAACACTGGCCGCAGCGCGTACACTTGTGCATCGCTGTGTAGAGATCTTCATCAATGTTAAACTGATTTCCCATTGCAGTTACCTCCTAAAACAGTAGCATACCAGGGTTCATGATGTTGTTTGGATCTACCAGTTTCTTTATCCTCCGGAGCAGCTCGCCGTACATGCCGGTCATTCCGAAGAACGTGGGGTCCTTACGG
>JAUUWD010000012.1 GCA_030589225.1 Desulfobacteraceae bacterium
GCCTCCTGAAAGCTGATGAGGGTATTCATGGACCCGTTTCTCTGGAGATGGAATCTGGACCATCCTGAGCATATCCACAGCTCGTTCCCAACTCTCCTTCTTACCGAGTCTCTGATGAAGGACAAACATCTCAGAGATCTGATCTCCGATGGTAAAGACAGGGGTAAGGGACGCCATAGGTTCCTGGAAGATCATGGAGATCCGTTTGCCTCGAATGGCTCTCATTTGCTTCATGGTGAGATCCGGGAGGTTAACACCATCAAAGAGGATTTTTCCGTGGACAATTTTACCGGGCGGCTCTGGTATGAGCCGCATGACGGACAGGGCAGTGACGGTTTTTCCGCAACCAGACTCACCGACCAGCCCAAGGGTTTCCCCCTTGTCCAGGTAAAAGGACACATCGTCCACTGCCTTGGCTACGCCCTCAAATGTGTAGAAGTATGTTTTGAGCCTTTGGACATCAAGAAGATGTGGATGATGATTCATGATCGATCCTGGAATGATAGTAATGATGCCTTATAAAGTGGCAAAGCAGGAAACCTGAGTCTTTACCTCGCATAAAGAAGGGAAACACAGAACAAGGTGCTTTGCTCCGGGATGATTCTAGTAGGAGATCCGCCTGGACTGGAGCATGAAGATTTTAATGAGGTGCCTCCCAGTCCTGCCCTTCGTCTTTTCGGTCCTAATCAATCTTCAGCTCGAAGGGTCAGTTTTCCTGAAATTTTCATGAATTCATCGAGTACGCGATAGAGCGTATAGACGCTTTCAATATTTACGTGCTCGTCTTGAGAATGCTGGGTTTGGTCACCATCAGCGCCCCACACAATCCCTTTGATTCCATGTTCAACGAGAAATCGAGCATCGCTCGCACCGTGCTCAAATCCAACTTCCGTATTCTTTGCAATATCAAGAATCAGCTCAAGGTAAGGCGATTCGCCGCCAAAGAAAAGAGGTTCCTTCGTCTCGACTACAAGATCGCCTTGTATTTTTCCTTGCATCGTTTCAATAAGCTCGTCCATGTTGTCATTTTCAGTATAACGTATATCGAAAAAAGCCTCGGCGTAATCTGGGACTTGATTATGCGATTTTCCTGCGTGGATAACGCTGAAATTCGATGTCCTGTGCCAGTGATCCGGGGTTGACTGTTCGAAATATGTCCTCAATTTCATGTAGTCTTCAATCAGTTTTTCAATGGCGTTTTCACCCAGCCATGGCCTTGCACCATGGGCTGCCTTGCCTTGGGAGACAAGCTTGAGTTTAAGGAGCCCTTTTTCTTTTACCACGATTTTGTGGACATCACCTCCATCCAGAGCAATGCAGAAATCGGCTTTAATCTCCTGAAGTGCCCTTTTTGCTCCATTGAAACCACCAAGCTCTTCATCGCCGGTTATCAACACGCCAAATGGCAGGTCTTCCTGCCCTTTATTTTGTTTTCGAACGTTTTCCAGGTGTTCTTTTAATAGAACCAATGAAAGCGCAGCGGCATATTTGTCGTCAAGACTCCCTCGACCATAAAGTTTTCCATTTTTTTCCACAGGTTCAAATAGTTCATCAGGCCCATCAACGACATCAATGTGAGCCATCAACAGTATGGGAACGAAGCCACTTTGTGGAAGAACCAGAATCGAAGGAATACCATTGTAGTCAAGGCGCCTGTAATTCGCACCATAATCTCTTAAATACCCCTCTATGAAGTCAGCACACCTTGTGATCTCTTGTGGATTTGTGTGCATTGACTTGAATCGTATGAGGTCTTTAGTAAGATGAATGAGTTCTTCCATTGCAATCAACCTTGATGAACTCGTAAAAAGTCCGATTTAGACGGTTTCGTAAAAAGTTCAAATTCAAGGCATGCAAATTTTGTAATCATGAGGCGTACTAATCGTACGTTGAATGATTACGAAATGCAGCACAACGCAGAAGTTGGACTTTTTACGAGACCGTCAACCTTACTGACCGCTGCCCTTAGCAATAAGGAGTTTTTGGCCCGGGTAGATGAGTTGTTTTGCGCGTAGGTTGTTAAGGCGACGCAACTCGGCTACCGAAATGCCGTATTTCTGGGCAATCCCGTAAGGGCTGTCACCGGAACGTACCACGTGGTACCGCTTTTTGGCCTCGGGAGTCCCTTTTTTCTCATCAGCACGTGAGGGTTCTGTCTTCACAGCAACCGGGGTCGGTGTTTTCCGCAGCGTTTTGACTTCCTGGGATACGTTTTCCAGCCTTTTTGCCAGGGATTGCCCGGATCTATCCACCTTTGCAATGGATTTCTTTAGATTCTGTTCCTGTTTCTCAAGGTGAACAATTCTTTCATACATCCCCTCAAGGCGTTCTAATCTCTCCTCGATCCGGTCAATCCGGGGCTGGATAGAAGATAGTTTTTCTGTTGCCACATCACTGCCGCCCCCAAACAATAAGGCAATGAGGGCAATAAAAAGGATAATGACTCCACCCCAAAGGACCAGGATTTTTCTTTTTGGTTTTGAATCAAGCGATTCTCTTGGGCGTTCGGGATTTTCATTGTTTGCTGCATACCCGAGGTCATCAGCAAGTCCTTCCATTAGATCCTTCATTTCTTTTTCACGGCTATCGTTCATCCATCACTCCTTAGAAAAGTCCAACTTTCTCATTGACAAGAAATCCTTTTGCCTGCAAAAGTGTGATATAAAATACATCCATAATTTAATATCTGACTTTTAAATTAAATGAAAGCACTTTTTTGAGGGGACCCATGAAAATTGAGTTTATTGAAGCCCGGGACCTGCCTGATGCATGGTTCCAGTGCGTTTACAGGTTGCTTGAAGCCGGTAGTGAATACATAATAGACAGAGGGAGCTATGAGGGGCAAAAACGACTCGAATTTGATTATGTGACCGTGCATATCAAATATCCCGATGTACGACCCCTTTTGCCGGATATCCCTCTTTCCCTTGGAATCCCGAATCCAGTTGCAGAAGGCTATCTGGAGGAATACCTTCCCTACCTTATGACCTCAGTCAAACAGCCTGGTGAAGACTACACCTACGGCTCGTACTTAGAGACCCAGATTGTTGAGGTCATTCGCATGTACAGGGAGGATGGCTACAAAACGAATCAAGCTTACATGACCGTGGGTGAGCCAAAGGCTATCTACCTGAACGACCCACCATGCCTCCGGGGCATTGATACCCGCATTAAGGATGATAAGCTCCATTTCATTGTCTATTTCCGATCCTGGGATCTCTGGAACGGCTTTCCTGCAAACCTGGGGGCCATACAGCTCATGAAGGAGTATATGGCTTCAAGCATTGGTGTGGCGGACGGTGAGATCATCGCCTCCAGCAAGGGACTTCACTTATACGACTATGTGTGGGAACTGGCAAAACTTCGTACAATGTGCGACAACCCTTCAGCACTGGCATCAGGCCAATGCCAGGACGAAGCAAATGAAACCTGACCTTATAGGGCTGAATGCCCATGAAATTGAAGAGTGGGCAGTAGGCCTGGGTATTGACGCTTACCGGGGCCGGCAAATTCAACACTGGCTCTTTAAGAGGCTTGCCAGCTCCTTTGAGGAGATGACTGACCTTTCCAAATCTCTTAGGGCCCTTTTGAAAGAAAAAGTGAATATCAGCACTTTGGAAAAAATTAAGAGCCTGGTCTCCGAAGACGGGACGGAAAAATACCTCTTTAGATTATCAGATGGATATTACATTGAATCAGTACTCATCCCGGAAAGAGATCACTTCACCCTGTGCGTTTCTTCACAGGCAGGTTGTGCCATGGGCTGCCGTTTTTGCCTTACCGCAAAACAGGGGCTCAAAAGGGACCTAACACCATCGGAAATTATTGATCAAGTCATACAGGCGAGAAAATCCATGGATGATCCGGATAGGATGACCAATATCGTACTCATGGGCATGGGCGAACCGCTTGCCAATTATGACGCAATAGTCAAAGCCATCGGGATCCTGATCAGTGAAGATGGAATGAATTTTTCCCACCGAAAAGTGACCCTTTCCACATGTGGACTGGTACCCCAAATAAAAAAAATGGGGCAGGATATCACAGTCAACCTGGCCATATCGCTAAACGCTGGAGATGACAAAACCCGTAATTTTCTCATGCCCATAAACAAAAAATACCCGTTGAATAGCCTGATTTCAGCTTGCAGGAATTTTCCTCTTCCAAACAGACGGATGATTACATTTGAGTATATTCTTATTGAAGGTATAAACGATAGAGATGAAGATGCCTTAAACCTTTGCAGCCTTTTGTCAGGGCTGAGGGCAAAGATCAACTTGATCCCTCTAAATCCCTACCCTGAGTCCCAAATGTCCCCTCCCTCCATGGGGCGAATACTCCAATTTCAAGAGATTCTTATTAAAAATCATTTCACTGCCATCATAAGAAAAAGCAAGGGAAGAGACATCCAGGCAGCATGCGGTCAGTTGAGTGGCATATTTCACTTGCACTCAAACTCCAATATGCTATCTTCACATCTTTAAATTCACCGTGGAAAGGTCTATGAAATATATTGAATTAGATTTCTCAAAGGGAAACGGCCTCTTGCCTGCCATTGTCCAGGACTTTAGATCAGGCAGAGTGTTGATGTTAGCCTATATTAACCAGGCTTCCTGGGAAAAAACCCTTGAGACAGGAGAGACCCACTTCTGGAGTCGATCACGCCAGGAGCTATGGCATAAAGGCGGGACATCGGGGCATATCCAGAAGGTAAAGGAAATCTGTGCGGATTGTGACGACGATACCGTTCTTTTCAAGGTGGAGCAAATAGGTGGCGCCGCCTGCCACTTAGGGTATGAATCCTGCTTTCATAAGAAAGTAGACCGTGACGGAAATGTATCAATAGTGGATGAAAAAGTATTCGATACAGATAAGGTATATAAGAAATGAAAAAACTTAAATTCGGAATTCCCAAAGGAAGCCTTCAGCAGGCGACCGTTAATCTGTTTGAAAAATCAGGGTGGAAGATAAACATAAACGGCCGAAGCTATTTCCCGGATATTAACGACGAAGAAATAGAATGCAACATCTGCCGTGCCCAGGAGATGCCCCGATACGTTGAGAACGGGACCATAGACGCAGGTCTTACCGGCAAGGACTGGATAGAAGAGAATGAATCGGATGTAGTGGTGGTGGATGACCTGATCTATTCCAAAAGGAGCCAAAAACCAGCCCGTTGGGTCCTGGCAGTACCTTCTGACTCAAACTTAAAGCGCCTCGAGGATCTGCAAGGCAAAAAGATTGCTACAGAACTGGTAAATTATACCAGGAGGTATTTCAAAGAGAGAAATATCGATGTTAAAATCGAGTTTTCATGGGGCGCCACCGAAGCAAAAGTCGTGTCTGGTCTGGTTGATGCCATTGTGGAAGTGACAGAAACCGAAAGCACTATCAGGGCACACGGCCTGAAAATCATCCATGAATTCATGGAATCAAACACTCAATTGATCGCCAACAGTGAGTCTTATAAGGACCCCTGGAAAAAAGAAAAAATCGAGCAGATCGCTTTGTTGCTCAAAGGCGCCCTCAGGGCAGAGAATCTGGTGGGATTGAAAATGAACGTTCCTGAGAAAAAAATTGAAACGGTGATCAACATCCTGCCGAGCCTGAACGCCCCGACTGTGGCAGGCCTTTACAACTCGAATTGGGTCTCCGTGGAAACGATCGTCGATGTGAAAACCGTAAGGAATTTGATCCCCCGGCTGAGACAAGCTGGCGCTGAAGGCATCATAGAATATCCCCTGAATAAAGTTATTTGACTGGAATATGGGCAACATCTCAATAAGCCCGGGCATTCCGACTGCTTCCCCCTTTTGCAAAGGGGGATTGAGGCCCGCCCTCCAGCCAAGCGGAGTGAGGCGGACGGGGGGATTTTTTCTAATATAGCCCGAACTTATTGAGAACTTACGAGTATGGAAATGAAAAAGGTGAGTAAAAGAGCCCGGGAAATCCCTCCATTCATAGTCATGGAGGTACTTGAAAAGGCCCATGAACTTGAAAGGCAGGGACGTAATATCATTCACCTGGAGGTGGGTGAACCTGATTTTCCGACCCCCCGGTGCATCTGTGAAGCGGCTCAGGAGGCCATGGAAAAGGGTGAAACCCATTACACTCATAGTCTCGGAATCCTTGAACTCAGAGAGGCCATCTGTGAACATTACCGTGAAAAATATGGGGTTCATGTTGATCCAGGGAAGATCATAGTCACCTCAGGCACGTCTCCGGCCCTCTTCATGGTCTTTTCGACCCTTTTAGAAGTTGGGGATGAAATAATTATGTCTGATCCCCACTACCCCTGTTATCCCAACTTTGCAAACTTCATGGGAGCAAAACCTGCCTTTGTCAATGTGCACGAAGAAGATGGTTTTCAGTTAAGACCGGAAGAGATCAAGAAAAAGATGGGCCCAGGGACCAGAGCCATCCTTATCAATTCCCCCTCAAATCCCACTGGAAATCTTCTCTCAAGCGAGCGAATGGAAAAGGTCGCCGACCTGGATCTCCCAATCATATCAGATGAAATCTACCATGGGCTGGTTTACGGAGACAAAGAACATTCGATCCTGGAGTTTACCGATAACGCATTCGTGCTAAACGGATTTTCCAAGCTTTACGCCATGACCGGATGGCGTCTGGGTTATGTCATAGCACCCCCTGAATTTGTCCGTCCTTTACAAAAGGTGCAACAGAACTTTTTCATATCCGCGGGAAGCATTTCCCAATGGGCAGGTCTGGCTGCCCTCACCAAGGCCCAAGACGACGTGGAACGAATGAAAACCACATACGATGAACGGCGCAGGTACATGATCCGGAGAGTCAGGGAACTGGGATTTGGCCTTACCGTGGAACCTTCAGGGGCATTTTACCTTTTGATCAACGCCAGACACCTCACCGACAGCTCCTATGAACTGGCCTTTGAGATTCTTGAAAAAGCAGGTGTAGGCGTGACTCCAGGAATCGATTTCGGAGAAAACTCAGAGGGCTATCTAAGGCTATCTTATGCCAATTCCCTGGAGAATATAGAAGAAGGATTGAAAAGGCTCGAAGGCTTCTTGAACAGAAGGTAAACTGTAATAGTAAATGGATGTAGTATTTCTCATTAGCGCCTTTCGCGAAAACCAGTATCCGCCGCCAGACAGGCCGGAAATTGCCTTTGCAGGCCGGTCCAATGTAGGCAAGTCCTCCCTCATGAATGTCCTTGTCAACAGAAAAAGTCTCGCAAGGACAAGCTCCAGGCCAGGGAGAACCCAGTCGATAAATTTCTTTACTATAGGCAACCGACTGTACCTGGTTGATTTACCGGGGTACGGATATGCCAAGGTTCCCATCAAGGTGAAAAAATCCTGGCAGCACATGGTGGAGGCCTATCTAAGCGAACGATCAAATCTAAGGGCGGTTATAGTAATACTTGATATAAGAAGGGACCCAACCGCGGGAGACATTCAGTTGTTTGAATGGCTAAAGCACTATGGAATACATGCCATCCCTGTGCTCACCAAGGCCGACAAATTGTCACGCCAGCAAGCCCGAACGCGATCTTCCATGATAAATAGTCATATCAGGGAAATTACCTTTGTCAGCCCCACTGTCTTTTCCGCGAAAACCAGACAAGGACGAGACGAAATATGGGAGAAAATAGACGACGTTATTGAGGTCTGAACCCGTTAAGTCCATAGGCCTTTATTTTTTTGTGAAGATTGCTCCGTTCAACACCTATGGCTTCGGCAGTCTGGGAAATGTTCCCTTTAAACTCCAGCAACTTCTTCTCAACAAAGGCCTTTTCAAATTCAACCTTTGCCTCCTTAAGGGAAGTAAGCATAAAGGCAGATTCAAAGCCTCCCTTTATCCCCGAAGACTTGTTGAAAGGAGACGGGATATCTTTTGCCTGAATCAACTCATCAGGTGTCATGATCATAAGTCTTTCTACCAGGTTCTTGAGTTCCCGAACATTTCCGGGCCAATCATAATTTCTTAAGATCCTAACTGCCTCCCCTGAAAACCTTTTCTTTTCAATTTTGGCGCGGAATGAAAATTCCTCTTGAAATTCGTCTACAAGTGCAAGGACATCCTCCACACGCTCCCTGAGAGGCGGCACCCTCATTGGAATAACATTCAATCGAAAGTAAAGATCATCTCTAAAAGTCCCTTTCTCTATTTCCGCCTCCAGGTCCTTGTTCGTGGCTGCAAGCACCCGTACGTCAACCTTGATGGTCCTCATACCTCCTACCCGCTCAAATTTCTGTTCCTGCAAAATTCTCAGGGTCTTGGATTGGGCCTTTAGACTCATATCCCCGATTTCATCCAGGAAAATGGTCCCTTCGTTGGCCAGATCAAATTTACCCTTCCTCATGGTGGAAGCGCCGGTAAAAGCGCCTTTTTCATGCCCGAAGAGCTCACTTTCAATAAGATCCTCCGGTATGGCAGCACAGTTTACTTCCACCATGGGTTTGCGGTTTCTCGGGCTCATTCCGTGTATCGTATGGGCAACAAGTTCTTTTCCAGTGCCATTCTCCCCGGAAATAAGGACCCAGGCGTTCGTGGGAGCCACGATCCTGATTTGCTCCTTTAGTTTGGTGACGGCTTCGCTGTTACCGGTTATACTGTATTTCCTCTTCTCTTTTTCCTTAAGAAGATATATTTCCTGTTCTAACCTGTAGTACTCGAGTGCGTTATTGACCGATAGAAGGAGTTTTTCAAGTGAGAGGGGTTTTTCAATAAAATCATATGCGCCCACTTTTGTAGCCTTTACAGCCGTCTCGATGGTACCATGCCCCGACATCATAACCACCTGAAGGCTTGGATAGGACGCTTTTATGTCTGCAAGAGTCTCAATCCCATCCTTGCCAGGCATCCAAATGTCCAGGAGGACCAAGTCGGGAAGTTCCTCCTGGATTTTCTCCATGGCTTCAGCACCGCTCTTTGCATTGATGACTTCAAATCCTTCGTCCGAAAGAATGCCTTCCAGGGATCGAAGAATGCTTTCTTCATCATCTACAATCAAAATGGTTCTGGCCATAAGTGCTCACCTCATCATTTTCAAGGCTATCTTAGCCGTCGTCCTGGAGGCCCATCTCTTCCCCAGGCTTACTTTGATACCCCTTAATTTTTCTATCATATTTTCGCGCAAATTGTCACTATCGAGTATGGTTACGGCCTCATGGGCAAGTCTCTCAGGCGTGACCTCATCTTGAACCAGTTCCGGGACTACCCCTTCTCCTGCCACAAGGTTTACAAGCCCAATATGGGGCACCTTGACAACCCTCTTGGCCGTCCAGTAGGAGATTGGAGATACCTTATAGGCGATGATCATGGGGACCTCCATAAGAGCCGTTTCCAGGGTAGCAGTACCGGATGCCACCAGAGCTATATCGCACATGCTCAGGATCTCGTAAATATCCCCCTGGAATATTTTGATTTCCACCGATGTATCCTGTAGAATGGATTGAGCAAATTCACGCTTGATGGTAGGTGCCAGCGGTAGAAAGAACCGGATGCTATGATAGCGCCGCTCCAGGATTTCTGCAGCACGGATCATTACCGGAAGCAAATTTTTGATCTCCTCCTTCCGGCTGCCCGGCAATAACCCCACCACAGGACAACCCTGATTCAATCCCAGTTTCTCCTTAACCTTTTCTTTATCAATTTGCACAGGAAGGGCATCCAACAGTGGGTGGCCCACAAAGTCCACCTTCATTCCCCTCTTTCTGTAAAACTCTTCCTCAAAAGGCAATATCACAGCCATCCGATCAACACGGCGTGAAATTTTTCTTACTCGCCCTCTTCGCCATGCCCACACCTGTGGACTGATATAATATAGAACAGGGATATTAAAACGCTTTGCAATACCGGCCATATGGATGTTGAAGTCGGGATAATCGATTAGGATCAGAAGATCGGGGTGGTTGTTTTTCAGTATTGATTTGAGCTTGCCGCGGGCTTTAGCAATTGTGCGCAGACGAAAAAAGACTTCGGTCAATCCCACTACAGCCATATCAGAGGAAGGAATGAGGATTCTGACCCCGGCCCGTTCCATCCTCTGCCCACCAATGCCCCAGAAAACCATGTGGGTATCCATACCCTTCATGGCCTTTACGAGATGAGAGCCGTGCAGATCGGCCGAGGCCTCACCGGCCACAATGACCGCAAACCTGAAATTCCTTGAATCAGCAGATGGCCTTAAAATTATTACAGCCTCTCTTAATCTGGTCAATAATGCCAAGGGCAACTTCAAGGGCCCTTCGCCCATCTTGTCCTGTCACAACAGGTGAGGACCCATTCATAACCACATTCACAAAAGAAGATATTTCGTCATTCAGGGGGTCGCTATCAGGGTATTTGATTTTATCTGATGTAATTTGAGGGTAATCATCCGACCCCCTGAGCTCACTATCCAGGCGTATTACACTGATTTCCCTTTTTGCGCAATTCACCGAGATATAGGCATCAGGCTGGAACACACGGATCTTTCTCAGCGTTTTATTGGACACCCTGCTTGCGGTCAAGTTGGCAACCGTCCCGTTTTCAAAGATGATTCTCACGTTGGCGATGTCTGTTTTTCCGGTGATAACGGACATTCCAACGGCATGGACCTCTTTAACCTCCGATGGAACCACATGGAGTATGATATCCAGATCATGAATCATAAGGTCAAGGACCACATCTACATCTATTCCCCTTGTGGTAAACTGATTCATCCGGTGAGACTCAATAAAGACGGGTTGATTCAATATAGACTCCATTTTGACAACGGCCGGATTAAAGCGCTCAATAAGCCCCACCTGCAGGACCAAATCCTTTTCCTGGGCCATGCGTATTAACGTATCGGCGGGCTCGACTTTATAAGTTATCGGTTTTTCTATTAGAAGATGCACTCCTTTTGACAGGATATCTTTGGCCACATCAAAATGCATCTCTGTAGGGACCACAAGGCTAACGCCATCAACCATGTCTAAAAGTTCACTTCGCTCCCTGAAAACCCTTGTGCCGTATCGTAGCGCTATCTCGTTTGCCCGTTCCAGGTCAGTATCCACTACGCCAACCAGTTCAGCAGTTGGGATCGCCTTATACTTCTGGACATGATACTCCCCCAGATGCCCAACGCCTATAACACCAACCCGTAATTTTTCCTGCATCATTTTCTTATTGATCCCCAATGGTTTATACCCTAACGAGCAATGATGGCAATCCCTGCCCTGTCCGCATATTCTACCATTTCTGATCTGTCAAACAATAATGTTTTACCTGCCTCCACAGCCAGGGCCGATGCCTTAACCTGAGACATTACCTTGACGGTTTCAAGTCCAACTGAAGGCACGTCAAAGCGAAGATCCTGGCCCGGTTTGCTCACCTTTACCACAACCGCGTTCTTCTTGGCCAGTCTCCCGCCCCTCAGGATTGTCTCATCAGTACCATCGATTGCCTCCAGGGCCAGAACTGTTTTGCTTCTTACCACCACACTCTGCCCAATATCCAAACGGCCGAGCTCTTTTGCCACCTCCCACCCAAAACAGATATCTTCATTCTCAGTCTTGCCGGGCTTTCTTCTGGTCAGGCAACCTGGCGGAGCAATCAATTCCGGTAAATGTGCCGTGGAGCTAACGATCTCGATACCTTCTTTGGCCAACTCACTAGCCACTGCCCTCAAAATATCGTCATCATGAAAGATCGCCAATTTGGACATAACTGCAAGCCCCTTTAAATCGGGCATGATATTTTCAAACATTCGCTTCTTGGTGATGGTCCCTGCCATCAGGGCCTCTTGGACCCCCTCTTTTCTGAAGGCCTTTATCAAATGCCCCAGCTGCCCCAGTTTTATCCATACGATCTTATCAACTTTGTCTGACAATGACGGGTCTGTCTCTCCGTGAACAGCCACCGCCACCACATGAAAATCGCTTTTCCGTGCGGCCTCTGCGACCATCAACGGGAACTGCCCACCGCCCGCGATCAGACCTATTATTTTTCTTTTTTCAGACACGTTTTTTGATTGACTATTGACTATTGTCTATTGACGATTGATGATTGTAACATTGCGGAAACTGTACAACTTATCAAGAGCAAATTCTTTTGAATCTGCAATTTAATAACACATCGCGCCAGGGCGAGCCAATATTCTCCCGCCTTGACGGAATGAGCGAAGCGAACTGAGTTCATGGCCGAGTTTTTTTAATAGTCAATAGACAATAGTCAATTGTCAATCAACAATCGTCAATCACCTAAGGATTCCTCTTTTCGAACCTTTAAAAAAATCCAGGAGAAGTTCAAGTTCAGGGGAGGACTTTACCTCGTTTCTGATCTGCTCTATGGCTTTACCCCGGCTTTTGTTTTCCCGCCATATAATTCTGTAGGCCTTTTTTAAACCGTCAATGGTCTCCTGTGGGAATCCCATTCGACTCAGTCCTTTCCGATTGATACCATACAACTTGGCTGTAGGACCAGCCGTCAACATAAACGGAGGGATATCCTTTGCAATTGCCGATTTACCACCGAGGAATGCGTAGGATCCTATTCGGACGAATTGATGCACCGCAACAAGTCCACCCAAAACCGCATGATCTCCGATTGTGATGTGCCCACCGAGGGTGGCCACATTCGACATGATGATCCTGTTGCCTAAAATGCAGTCGTGGGCAATATGTGCGTAGGCCATTATGTAGTTATAATCACCGATAGTCGTCTTCCGATCCTGTTTGGTAGTTGCCCGGTTAATAGTTACATACTCCCTGATTACATTATCATTTCCTATTATCACACGGGTGTCTTCTCCCCGGTAGCCTATATCCTGGGGAGGGCCTCCTATGGATGCAAAGGGAGATATTTTGTTTCGCTCTCCGATTTGGGTATACCCCTCAATT
>JAUUWD010000168.1 GCA_030589225.1 Desulfobacteraceae bacterium
GCCGCAGCGGCACGGGCCCTGGAAATTCTGAGCCAGGACAAGGTCCAGGTGGGAGGGATGGTGGCTGAGGTCAACCCGGAAAAATGCGCAGTGTGCTGCACCTGTGTCAGGACCTGCCCTTTTAGCGTTCCCTTTATTGACCATGAAACCGGCGCGGCCTACATTGATCCTGGTCTTTGCCAGGGTTGCGGCATGTGTGTGGCAGAATGCCCGGGCAAGGCCATTGTCATGGGCACATGCAGTGATCAGATGTTAATTGAAGCGCCGGCTGTTCTGCTTGCGATTGACTATTGAATATTGACTATTGAATATTGCATTTTCTGAAGTAATGGGAATTAAGACTTTGGCTGCCGGCCTGTATATCCTGCGCCCGGTGAGAATAAAAAAAACATCATTGCGCTCAAATTCATATTCACCGTACAAACAACCATTAAAATTTTACGAGATTTCCAGAAACCGTCAACCAACAATAGTCAATATTCAATCGAAAATATTCAATTGAAAACGGGAGATATTAGTATGAGTGATAACTTCAAGCCCAAAATCGTTGCCTTCTACTGTTCAAATTGTGCCTCATCCGCAGCCAACGTGGCCGACGGCATGGATAAGGCATTGCCGGACAACGTGAAAATGGTCCAGGTTCCCTGTACAGGCCGCATTGAAATCCTGCACCTTCTAAAGCCATTTGAGGAAGGCGCAGACGGCGTATACGTTGCTGGCTGCCAGGAAGACAGCTGCCAGTATGTGACCGGCATCACCAAGGCAGCCAAAAGGGTGGCGTATGTTAAAAACACATTGGAACAGTTGGATATAGAGCCCGAGAGGATAAACATATACAACCTCTCCGCAGGTAAGGGACAGGCATTTGTGGATGTGGCCTTAGAGATGAACGACAGAGTCAGAGAACTGGGGCCGGTACTGTCAGAATAAAATACTAAATACGCTGCGAGGAATACGTAATGATTGTTGCTGAACAAAAACCTATCAAAGAAATACTTGAGATGGTCAAGGATTATAATAAAATCCTTGTCTTGGGATGTAAGGGCTGCGTTACAGTCTGCAACGTAGGTGGTTCAAAAGAGGCGGCTATTTTGGCCTCTACCCTAAAGATCGCTGCAAGAAAAACTAATAAAAAAATCGAGGTCGAAGAACACACTCTCGAACGCCAGTGCGATCCTGAATACGTTGACGAAGTCAAGGATATGATCGACGACTATGATGCCATTATATCCATCGCCTGTGGCGTGGGACCGCAGTTTCTTTCTGAACGGTACCCTTCTGCAAGGATTTTCCCGGGAGTAAACACAAAATTCATGGGTGGCGCTGTTGAGCACGGTATGTGGTCAGAGAGATGCGCAGGATGCGGCACATGTGTGGTCCATCACTTTGGCGGTCTCTGCCCAATTGCACGCTGTTCAAAGAGCCTCTTGAACGGGCCCTGCGGAGGGTCTTCCGATGGAAAATGTGAGATATCCCAAGATGTTGACTGCATCTGGGATATTATCGTCAGAAAAATGACAGAGCTGGGCCGTCTGGAAGAGCTCCTTGAATTCATGCCACCCAAAAGCTGGATAACGGCCAGAGACGGCGGACCAAGAAGACTTATCAGGGAGGAACTGGTAATATGAGCGAATACAAATCAGGAAGCAATCTGGAAAAAGTATTAAAGGCCGGACATTTCGCTTTTACCGGTGAATGCGGTCCTCCTCTGGGTGCCAACGTTGAACATCTCAAAGAAAAGGCCGGACACCTGAAAGGATGTGTGGACGCGGTGAATGTTACTGATAATCAGACAGCAGTGGTGCGCATGTCAAGCTGGGCCGCCTCACTTATCCTGCTGCAGGAGGGTTTGGAGCCCAATTTTCAAATGGTCTGTCGCGATCGCAACCGTCTTGCCATACAGAGTGACATTCTTGGGGTCTATTCCCATGGGATCAGGAATATGCTCTGCCTTTCCGGCGACCATCAGAGATTCGGCAATCATCCTGAGGCCAAAAATGTCTTTGACATTGACTCCATGCAATTGATCCACACGGTCAAAACCATGAGGGATGAAGGCACTTTCCTGAATGGCCAGGATATCGATGTGCCGCCTCAAATCTTTATTGGCGCGGCATCCAACCCATTTGCCGAACCCTTTGAATTCCGTGTACACCGCCTGGCCAAAAAAATCGCTGCCGGGGCCGACTTTGTCCAGACCCAATGTATATATAACATGGATAGATTCCGGGAATTCATGAAAAGGGCCGTTGACATGGGGCTTCACGAGAAATGCTATATTCTGGCTGGTGTCACCCCCATGAAAAGCTTAGGTATGGCACGGTACATGGCAAAGCAGGTGCCGGGTATGGATGTACCAGCTTCCCTTATCAAGCGGCTCCAAGGGGCTGGTAAAGGTAAAGTTGCTGGAGAAGGCATCAAATTTGCAGTGGAACAGATTGAGGAGTTCAAAGAAACGGAGGGCGTGGCCGGCGTTCACCTTATGGCTATAGAGTGGGAGCACCGTGTTCCGGAAATCTCGGAATTGGCAGGCATGCTTCCCAGGCCAAAGGTGTAACAGTATTCACGCTTGACAGCCGTATTCAAGCCCGGGGGATCATGCAGCAATGACCTCTTGGGCTTTTTTCTTGAATTCCAGCCCAAATTGGCCATAATAGTAACAACGAAATTACTTGAAAAGAACTTTCCATTCTGATCGGTTTGCCTATGATTATTATGACGAGTGGCGGTAGAGCATTTGATACGCAAAAAGACCTGACAGCACCTGAACGTCATGTGCTCCAGAAATTGTTTGCCTGGCAAGACATGGCTGACAGCGTTGAGCAATTTAGAGAAAAAAAAGAGGAGGCGCTTCAAAAAGGATGGAACAATTCAGGTCCCATAAGAGCAAGTGTTGCTTTAAAATTGATAGTTAAGCATATGGAAAATAAGGTAGTCGACAGGCTTAAGAAAAAAGCCTAATAGCTGTTGGTGTTTCGTAAACGTTAAAATTAGGAGAACCATTTGACTGGAGAGGTCGTAATAGCGCCAGAAAAAAACTGGCCCGATGAGCCGGCAGGAGTTATTCGAGGCAACCAGGCTGATCTGCCCCTCAATGTGGCATTTGTGGGTGGCGGAAAGGCCTGCTATGACCTTCTTCAAATGCTGGATAACGAACGACTGTCAAGGCTCAAAATGAAAATTTTGGGCGTGGCTGATATAGACCCTCAAGCGCCAGGCCTGGTTTATGCAAAAAAGCATAAACTCTTCACATGCAGCAATTTCCAGGATCTTTACAGCCTAAAGGAATTAAATTTTATCATCGAACTAACCGGATCAACAGAAGTAAGGGAGGCAATTCGCCAGACAACACCGCCGGAAATTTCCTTAATAGGCCACAGGGGAGCCAGGCTTCTGTTTGATCTGGTCCAGGTGGAGATTGAAAAGACCGAGATAGAAAAAAAACGTCAAGAACACGAAGAAAAAGAAAAAAAATACACTCAAATCATACTGGATTCGCTTCCCTACAGGATTATGGTTGTCAATATGGATATGACCATCGAAGCGGTTAATCAGACCTTTCTTAACGAATTCAACCTCACTTACGAGGATGTCCTGGGGAAGCATTGCTATGAAGTGAGGTATGGGCTGGAAAAATCGTGTGGAGAGGCCGGACACACATGCTATTTATTATACTTAGAAGAAACAAAAGAGCAGAAGATTTTCAGTACGATCAAAGAATTCCGAGATGAAAAAGGAGAAGACCGCTTTGATGTAATCACCATTGCTCCCATTTACAATGATCAGTGTGAGTTTGTTCAGATAGTGGAGGCATCCAGGGATGTCACTCCCAGGATAAAACTTGAACGTGAGGTTGAGAAATCCAATACTTTTTTTGAAACCGTTATCCAGAGCACTGTTGATGGCATTGTTGTTGTGGATACCAAAGGAAATGTTCTTATTTTTAATGAAGGCATGGAACGGTTGACCGGATACAATGCCAGGGAAATCATGGAGAGAGGGCACCTGGCCAGCTTTTACAACATAGATGTGGCCAGAGAAAACATGATGAAAATGCGTAGCGATGAGCACGGACCTGTGGGCAAATTGAATCCTACCAGCATGTCAATTACAACCAAAGACGGTGAAGATATACCGGTTACCCTGTCTGCCTCCATCATCAAGATTGATGAAAAGGAAGTAGGAAGCGTGGGCGTATTCACTGACATGCGGGAAATCCTCAAGATGAGAAAAGACCTTGAAGAAGCCCACTTCCAACTTGTCCAGTCAGAAAAGATTGCCTCTGTGGGTAAAATGGCAGCGGGTGTTGCCCACGAAATTAATAATCCGCTATCAGGCATCTTGATGTACGCCGAATTACTCAAGGAAAGCTTTATAGATAACAGTCAACACTTTGAAGATATTCAAGAAATAATCGACCAAACACTGCGTTGTAAAAAGATTGTGTCTGAATTACTGGAATTTAGCCGCCAGACCGTTGGAAAGACATCCTCGTTCAGCATAGAACAAGTGATCACCAAAACCTTGAATTTGTTGATCAATCAGGCCCTGTTTCAAGATATCGAGGTCAAAAAGATTATCCAATCACACATGCCGGAAATGGTTGGAGATCTGGGCCAGCTCCAGCAGGTATTTACCAACCTCTTTATCAATGCAGCCGACGCAATGAAAGGTAAGGGGAGACTCGACATTACGGCGAAGTATGATACTGATAGCAATCAATTCACTATTACAGTTTCTGATTCTGGCCCCGGAATACCGAAAGAACTAAGGGATAAGATTTTCGACATGTTTTTTACTACCAAGCCTGTAGGCAAAGGCACAGGCCTTGGCCTTAGTATCTCGCAAAAAATTATAAACCTCCATGGTGGCAATATCCTGGTCGATTCTCCTCCTGAAGGAGGAACGCGTTTTATTATTGAACTTCCTCTCGGATTTGTGGAACAACCTGATGAAGAACCTGTTTTCATAGGATTGGATGAAGCATGAATGAAAAAATCAAGATTCTGGTTG
>JAUUWD010000188.1 GCA_030589225.1 Desulfobacteraceae bacterium
CGGACCATCTGGTGTATCCTCAACAATAACCCCCGCCTTTCCCAGGTCCTCGCGTATTTTATCCGCAAATTCCCATTGTTTAGGCATTCGGAGTGATTCTCGGACCTCCATTAGGGATTCCAGTTTTAGAAACCGGGGTTCTCCCATATAACAAAACCGGGTATCATGTGTATATATATATGGGGTCACATCTTGATTTGTGAATTACAAGAAATTGTGTTTATGTCGGAATGTGCAATTCACAATTCAAGATGTGACCCCGCTCCCGTTTCGGGTTCGGAGCGAAGCGCCGGACCTATCGTCAGGTATCACCTAGACCAAAAACCGCGAGGCTTTTGGGATCTGGTTTATGCCAAGGTTAGATCAGCCCGCCTTTTGCCCTGTTATGACCAGCCCCATGATATTTTGTTTGGCGGTAACGCCTTGAAGACGTGATTCCCTCAAAATAGCGTTTAACTCTGGTACTGTGTAAGCGGCGTTGAGAGATGACGTAAGACCCGGCCTTATCTCCTTTGGCTTGGTCACCGCTTTCATGAACCATTTCACCAGCGGGTTCATATCTCGACGCAAATCACTAATACAATACTTGCCCCCAGGTTTTAGCACTCGGTGGATTTCATCGAACACCTTCACAGGGTTGGCCCATTCATGCAGTGACCCGTTGGTAAAAACAGCATCAAACGTGTCATCATCAAAGAGCATCTCCAATGCATCACCCTTAACATATTGTACCCTAGGCTCCAGACCATATTCCCGAGCATTCCGTTCCGCAATCGATATCATCTCCGGACTGATCTCCAAACCTTTGAGACTGGTTTCTTGCGTATTTTTGAGCCACTCCAGTCCGAGATAACCAGGACCGGGACCGACTTCCAACGCCAGTCCTTGAACAATGCCGGCGTTCAGAATCTCCTTGGTTTCAAGCCAGCCCTTGTCTCTCATTCGGCGCATCATTTGGTCATATTGCTGAACATCAAACTCACCTTGGATACCTTCTTCGGTTTCGACGACTCTCGATTTGACCATCCTGATTCATCCCCCCAAACTTCAGTATGGAATATGACGCCCTTCCTTTCGTGGATCAACGCTTCGATCAGCGGGGTTCGTCGCAAATAAGCCGCTTCATGCCCGCTCTGACAACGGGTACAAGACTTGATTTACCTGCAAACGTTGCCGAAAGCACTTCGTTTGACTTCACGCCAGAGGATATGAAGCCGGTCTTCATTTGCATGGTTAGCACCCCTTTATATCAGCTTGTACGTGGAACGTTTTTGTTGTGCAGATGCTTTAAAAAGTTGTTCTATAGCGGAGCCCTGCAAAGGTAATGGAGGTTGAAAGGGTCATGTTCCATCTCCGTGAGCTCAATATGTTCAAATCCGGCTTCTCTGAGCAGAGCTTCTGCTTTTTCTTGCCCCCACATCATTCCAAGTCCGGTTCCATTGTCGTTCAGTCCCACCGGCATACAGTGCATCAGGCTCACAGCATACAGGAAGGGCCCCATAGGGTGGTCTATATTGTCAGCCTGGTTTGAACTGGCCTTGATATCGATCATTGAAAACATACCGCCAGGTGCCAGCATGTATCTGATTCCTTTAAGAGCTTCCAAAGGATGGCTCTGATCGTGGATGGCATCAAAGGCACAGATATAATCAAATAATCTAAAAAATTCTTTTTTCCCATGGATTTTTGCTGCATCCAGAACGTTGTATACTGCATTGGAAAGGCCCATCTCTTGAGCCGCGTTCCTGGCGTTTCTGATCGCCTCCTCGTGGTTGTCAATGCCAGTAAACTTACTTTTAGGGAATGCCCTGGCCATGAGATTCACAGCAACTCCATGACCACAACCCAGATCACAAACCCGTATTCCATCGGTGAGACGGGCAAGCAGTTGTCTTTTGTCAACAGACGGGAGAAAATTGTTAATAAGCACCTTTTTGTGCTTTGCATCGGAAAGTTCAGCCATGAATCTTTGAAAATCAGGATACTTTGAAAAGGGAACCCCATCCCCGGTTTTAAAACCTCTGTTAACCGATTCCATGGCACAGGATGTCAGTAAAGGAATTTCCTGGGTATAGACCCCCATATTGTTGCTTCCTGCCTTGCGAGTCAGAAATGAAGCATGTTCAGGAGGCAGAAAATATGTGTCCTCTCCATCTGGAGCATGGGATAATTCAATGATTTTACCGGTCACCATTATCCCAAGCCATTCTTTGAGATACCTGTCATGGAGTCCTGAAGCAGAAGCAATTTCCAAAACTGTCACTGGTTTGTTCAGATCTTCAAGAATATCGAAAATTTGGTTCTTGTATCCTATGGCCATGGCAAGATTTAGAGCACCATGGTTGAGAATCTCATTTATCCTTTTTGAAAAATCACTCATTCTTTAGTTTTCACTCTTTCAATTCAATAACGTGAAAGTCAGTGGCAGCCAGGGCTGCAACAGGAACCGTTACAATAAAATAATGTTGAAGGCTCTTGGGCTTTTCGTAAAGGCTCGGCCCTGGCTGTCCACTGCACTGATTTTATGCGCCTTCATTCATTTCTTAAATCGAAATATTGCTCGGTTACCTCAGTACCCCAATGAACTCCACTTTGTTGTTTAACAAGCTTAAAGCCTACCTCTTCATATAAGTGTCTTGCAGCATCAAGTCCCTCAAAGGTGCAGAGGTATATCGTTTTGTAGCCCTTGCTCTTGCAAAAATCGATTGCTCTATTGATAAGCTTCCTACCAACTCCTTTTCCCCGTAAAGTATCAGATATGATGAACCACCTTAAATGAGCGCCTTCATTTTCAGTATGAATACCGTCTATAATAACTGAACCTTCAACTCGGCCATTCACTGTGGCAATCCAAACTCCATCGCTGTTTTTATCATATCGCTGGAGAAACTCCGAAAGCTCAGTGGCAACCTTTGCCTCAAAATAGCGCCCAAACCCCCAATGATCGTGGTAGTAGGTACCATGAAGTTCAGAAATCCGACCGATTGAGCCAGGTATATATCCGCTTTCTATCCTAAATTCTGGTACAACATTCATCATTATTTGCTCCGCATAACCAGGTGAGGGGCGTGGGTGAAGCCTTAGCGTAACCCTCGTCCCTCTCAAAGCTGTTATGTGCATGGCCAGAACTGTCCACCACAACTACAGTCGTAATTTTTCTTCATACCATCCTTGGTCATGGTTACACTGATCAACTGGACAACCCAACTGCCGCAGCGGTCGCATTTCCATGGCCCAGGGTGAAATGCGCGATCTCTACTCCGGCGGATTTGGTCTTTTTCCGAAAGTGTCAGTTGCCGCTTTTCTGAGCCTTGGCGAATCCACGCACGGCCACCATATTCATGGTATGGCACACTTCGAGGTCTTTCTGCCGTGAGCACTATCAGTTGTTTACCTTCGAATTCCGTTACTTGGATCTCGGAACGCAGAGGAGGGTCGAATCCCTGGTTAATTGCTTGGGACAGGGAACGTTGAGCGGTGTCGAGATTACCGCTTTCGACGCCACAGACCGTGCCATCCGGTGCGACGCCGAACAGAACGGTGCCCTTGGCACAGTCTGCGTTTACCATCGCGCATAAGGCTTCGAGTGCCTCACGTCGCGAGCTGAGTGACTTCTTGAATTCTGTGGTTTGACCTTCGCCCTTTGCTATTAAACCGGCAAAGTCCATCATTCCTCTCTTTCCCTGCACATAACATTAATATTAAATAGACGTCTTGTTTTTGTTCCATATAGGGCACTTTAATAGACGGCTATATAATATTCCCATATGGAACAAAAAATAGCCTGATAGCCAGCCTTGAAATGTAGTGCCATTCTTTTAGAACAGTATCATCGAAATTACAGATATATTGAGAGTACCTCATGAAATTCGGGCTTGTCAAAACCTTTGATATATAGCAGTTGCGTTGCCAGTAGCAGTTATATGCACCTCTTATGACGAACCTTTTGCAGTCCTATGGTTCATGTCACCCATCAAACATCCCCCCAATAAACTAGAGGCCGAGATACGTTTTGCGAATGACCTCGTCTTGGAGCAATTGGTCGCCTGTTCCTTCGGCAATGATTTTGCCAGAGGAAAGAACATAGTTGCGCGAGGCCATTTTAAAGACCCTGCTGATCTCCTGCTCAACAAGGAGAAGGGTAATCCCTGCATTGTGGATTTCTCCGATTTTTTCAAACACCATGGTCCGTAGAATAGGAGCCAAGCCGGTAGAAGGTTCATCAATACACAAAAGCTTGGGCTGAGACATTAATGCCCTGCCGATGGCAAGCATCTGCTGCTCCCCGCCGGAGAGGGTCCCCGAGATTTGATTTGATCGCCCTTGAAGTGCAGGAAATAGCTGATACACTTTATCAAGGTTATCTTGAATTTCATTTTCTTCTTTTAGGAGGTAGGCACCTGCCAGTAAATTGTCAAATACCGTCATCTCCCGAAATGGTCTTCTCCTTTCAGGGCAATGAATCAGGCCTCTTTTGACAATTTCATACGCGGGTATCAGATCTATTCTCTCCCCGTCAAAGGTTACTTTACCCTCAATGATTACGTCCCCCCCGGTTGACCTGCGCGTGATCTCCCTTTCCCAGGCCACCAACCCGGTGATGGCCCTGAGAAGCGTAGATTTACCGGCCCCATTGGGTCCCACCAGGCTGACCAGTTCACCGGTTTCAACGCCCATACTCAAGTCGTTGATGAGCATGGCCTTATCATAGCACACCGTCAAATGATCCACTTCCAGCAGCAACGTTAGATGTCTCCTTGGCCGAGATA
>JAUUWD010000143.1 GCA_030589225.1 Desulfobacteraceae bacterium
GCAAATAGATATGAAGCTTAAGGGTAAACTTATCAACCTTGCTGCCAGCCCCCAATTTGACCTCTCCCTTGAGCTTGCTCCCTTTTCGCTCCGAAAGCTGATGGAGGCCTTGAACCAGCCTTTTCCAATGGAGACTTCAGATCCTGAAGTATTAAACCATGTGGCCTTAAAAGCCAGGGTGAAAGGGAGCCCCAAGAGTGTATCAATTACTGATGGGGCGCTTAGCTTGGATGAATCAAAGCTGAAGTTTTCAGTTAAGGCCGGGGAGTTTTCCAAACCTGATGTGGCATTTGATCTTGATTTGGATCAAATAGATGTGGATCGGTATTTGCCGCCAAAACCCGAGAAAGCGCCAACTGAAAAGAAAAAGGCAGCCAAGGCTCCTGGGCCCAGGAAGAAGACCGATTACAGCCCGCTTCGAAAGCCGGTGCTGGATGGCACTATCCGGGTGGGGAAGCTCAAGGCGCATGGTGTAAGGATGCAGGACCTTTATCTGAAGGTCACCGGGAAAAATGGGCTGTTTAATCTGGACCCCTTGAAGGTCAAACTTTATGAGGGTGATTTATTGGTCAATGGTTCCTTCGATGTGCGCAAGGATACTCCAAAGAGCAGTATGAAACTCAATGCAAAGGCGATCCAGGCTGGCCCTCTTTTAAAGGACTTACTCAATAAGGATATTATCGAAGGCACTCTCCAGTCCGATGTGGCGATCACCATGGTTGGAGATGACGCTGACAGGATCAAGCGGAGCCTCAACGGCAAAGGCCAATTTATTTTTGCAGATGGGGCCATCGTGGGGATCGACCTTGCGGGGATGGCGCGCAATGCAAAAGCCGCTTTTGGTATGGCTGAAAAGGTAGAAAAGAGGCCACGGACTGACTTTTCAGAACTAAGCGCCCCCTTTACCATTACCAAGGGCGTTGTGAAGACATCCAATACAACCCTTATATCTCCGTTCCTGCGGGTGAAGGTTGCAGGAAAGGCAAAACTGGTCAAAGAGAAATTGGACTTTCGGGTGGAACCAAAATTTGTGGGCACCCTTAAGGGACAGGGCGGCAGCATGGAGCGAGCCGGACTGACGGTTCCGGTATTAGTAACCGGTACTTTTGACTCTCCGAAGTTTCGGCCTGATTTGGAGGGGATGCTAAAAAAAGGTCTCACAGAGGGCATCCCGGACACCGATGAGCTGCAAAAGCTTCTGCCCGGGAAGAGCGGGGATAAAAGTGAGTCGAAAACGCTCGAAGAAACGGTAAAGGGTCTTCTTAAAGGATTTCAATTAGGAAAATGATTATCTGTTCACGTCCTGTAACTTGCATTGATTGATACATATTCGTGGGTGAGATCGCAGGTGATAATCCGGTCCTCAAAATCGCCCTGGTGGACATCTATGGTAATAGTGTATTCTTTCCGGACCATTATTTCGGCTGCCTTTTTTTCTGCCTCCTGACCCTTTCCCAGGCCCGCGGACACAATCAGTATATCATTAACCCATATATCGACCTTCTCCTCATCCATTACAATATCTGCCCTTCCGAGGGCAGCCATGATCCTGCCCCAGTTGGGATCCTGGCCGTAACAGGCAGTCTTGACAAGGCTGGAATTGCCCACCGTCCTTGCAGCTTTCAGGGCGTCGGAGGCACTGTGGGCGCCTTTTATCTCCATATGTATCACTTTGGTGGCACCCTCTCCGTCTCGCACGATCATTTGAGCCAGCTCACCCATGACAGTCTCCAAGCCCCGGGCAAAACCTTTGGAGTCCGCTTCTGTCAAGGCCGTGTTCCCTGCCATACCATTGGCCATGACCAGGACCGTGTCATTGGTACTGGTGTCTCCGTCTACCGTGATTCGATTAAATGTGGTCTCAACCGAGGAAAAAAGTGCGCCGTTCAGGTCATGAGAATCGATCCGGATATCGCTTACAATAAAGCAGAGCATGGTGGCCATATTCGGCATGATCATGCCGGCGCCTTTGGCAACACCCAGAATCCGGTAAGGCCGTCCCCCGGCGTGACCCTCAAAATGGCTGATCTTGGCAAATGAATCCGTGGTCATAATTGCCCGGGCCGCCGTGGGTATTCCATCTGGGGAAAGACGTTCAACCAGGGCGGGCAGGGCTTCTGCAATCCTGTCCACATTCAGTGGTTGCCCGATAACACCTGTGGATGCCACGAGCACCTCATCAGACCCAATACCCAGCCTGTCCGCCACAAGTTCAGCGGTTCGGCGGGCATCATCAAACCCTGCTTTTCCGGTGCAGGCATTGGCATTTCCCGCATTGGCGATAATGGCCCGTGACCGTCCGCTTTTAATATGTTCCCGGGTCAGAATAACAGGAGCTGCCACGACTTTGTTGGTGGTAAACACTCCTGCAACTGCCGTTTCCCGTTCTGAAAAAATCAGTGCCAAATCCAGGCCCTTGTCTTTTTTAAGGCCTGCCTTCACTGCTGAAGCCTTAAAGCCCTGAACCATATACTCACTTTGTTGCATCACTTATTAGCCCCGCAGCACTTTTTATACTTTTTCCCGCTGCCACACGGGCAGGGGGCATTTCTCCCTATCTTCTTTTCCTTGCGTCGGATCGTGACGGGCTGTGACCCGTCGCCCCCGTGGCTTAATTGTAAAGGTTTTTTCTTCTTCCTCGGTATCTCCTCAGGTCGTTGCCGTATCAGTTGTATCCGGAAAAGGGTGTTCAGGGTCTCCTCCCGAACCCTATCCATAAGCTCTTCAAAAAGCGCAAATCCTTCCTTTTGGTACTCTTTGAGAGGATCAAGTTGTCCGTAACCCCTGAGACCAATGCCCTCCTTCATATGTTCCATGTCCTGAAGATGGGCCACCCACTGGTTATCGATGATCTGAAGAATCACAAACCGCTCAAGCTGCTCCAGGTCTTCCTTTCCAAATAGTTTTTCCTTCTGCTGGTAGGCGCTGCGGACCTGTTCTCCGACTAAATCAGTCAAATCCTCCCATTTCAAGCCGTCAAAGGCCTCTTCTCCAATATCTTCCGGGCCAATTTTTAGCCGGAATCCGAACAGCCTGGAAACATTATCCGTCAGGCTCTGGATTTCCCAGTTTTCCGAGTACTCCTTGGGATCGATCCATTTTTCCACCAGTGCCGCAACCTTCTCCTCTATCATTCCCTCGATAATCTCTCCGAGTCCATGGCCATCCAGGATGTCTTTTCGAAGAGAATAGATGATCTCCCGATGTTTGTTCATCACATCATCATATTCGAGCAAATGCTTTCTTATATCAAAGTTGTGTCCTTCCACTTTTCTCTGGGCATTCTCGATACCCCGGGAGATTAAGGCGTGTTCAATGGGTTCGCCCTCTTCCATGCCCAGACGCTCCATGATGGATGAGATCCTCTCAGACCCAAATATCCTCAGAAGATCGTCTTCAAGGGAAAGATAAAAGCGTGATGACCCGGGATCGCCCTGCCTTCCTGAGCGGCCCCTGAGCTGGTTATCGATACGACGACTCTCGTGTCTCTCTGTACCCAGGATGTGGAGGCCACCCAATGCTATTACACCTTCGCCAAGGACAATGTCGGTTCCACGACCTGCCATATTGGTGGAAATGGTCACATTTTTTTTCTGCCCGGCATTGGCGATAATTTCCGCCTCCTTCTGATGATGCTTGGCGTTGAGCACGGAATGGGGAATTCCTGCCCTTACAAGCATCTTATCCAGGATTTCCGATTTCTCAACGGAAACGCTTCCCACCAGGACAGGCTGACCCTTGTCATAGAGCTCTTTGATCTCTTCCACAACGGCCTTAAATTTTTCCCTCTCAGTCTTATAAATCACATCGGAGTAGTCGGTTCGGATCATCTTCTGGTTTGTGGGAATGACCGTCACATCCAGCTTATAGATATTGTTGAATTCAGCTGCCTCAGTATCGGCCGTTCCGGTCATCCCGGCGAGTTTTTCATACATCCTGAAAAAATTTTGAAATGTAACTGTCGCAAGGGTCTGATTCTCTCCTGCAACACTCACACCCTCTTTGGCCTCCACGGCCTGGTGCAATCCGTCACTCCAGCGGCGGCCCGGCATCATACGGCCTGTAAACTCATCAACAATCATTACCTGACCGTCTTTGATAACGTACTGGACATCCTTTTCAAAGAGCCAGTAAGCCTTGATAAGCTGCTGGGTCGAATGCAGGAGCTCCGATGTTCTCATGTACTGGCCTTCAAGTTCCTTGAGGCGTTCAGCTTTTTCCTCGTCACTCAATTGCTCATCTTCCCGAACAGAATGGCTCTCTGCATCTATGTCAGGGAGCAGAAAATCACCAAGCCCACCACTCGAAAGCAACTTGATCCCTTTCTCACAGAGTTCTACTGAATTGCTCCGTTCATCAATGATGCAGTAAAGGGTCTGATCCAATTCAGGCAAAAGCTTTTGTGAACTCAGCATGCTCTCTGTCTTATCGATCTGCTTTTTCAGGGCCTGATTCTCAGAAAGAATATCCAGAAAAACAGGATTCTTGGGATCACCCCTTTTGATCTGAAGGAGTGTTTCAATGGTCTTTTCCTGCAAGTCCCCTGACCCAAGTCCCTGCCGCGCCTCTGTCAGAAGTGAGCGGATGACCGAGGCCTGCTTTTTCTTCAAATTAATGACGAGAGGCTTGACTTCCACATAGATCTTGTTCTCACCATGCTCCACCGGTCCGCTAATAATTAACGGGGTCCTTGACTCATCAATAAGGATACTGTCAACCTCATCCACGATGGCATAATAGAAATCCCTCTGAACAAAATCGCTGTAGTCAAATTTCATGTTATCCCGGAGATAATCAAAACCAAATTCATTATTGGTTCCATAGGTGATGTCACATTCATATGCGTTTTTCCGCTCCGAATCATCCATCCCATGGACAATTACCCCCACAGAAAGGCCCAGGGTCTTATAAATCCCTCCCATCCATTCGGCATCCCGTTGTGCCAGATAATCATTGACCGTCACCAGGTGAACTCCACGACCCGTCAGGGCGTTCAGATAAAGGGGAAGCGTCGCAGCCAGGGTCTTTCCTTCACCTGTCTTCATTTCCGCAATCTTGCCCCGGTGAAGTACGATACCTCCGACCAGCTGAACGTCAAATGGCCGCATTCCCAGTACCCTCACAGAGGCCTCTCTCACCGCAGCAAATGCCTCTGGAAGAAGCTGGTCCAGGGGCTCTTCCCTTGATATTCGCTCTTTGAACTCTGCGGTCTTTGCCAGAAGCTCTGCATCCGAGAGGGCCTGAAAATCAGGCTCAAGACTGTTGATCTTGTCCACAAGGGGGGCCATTCGCTTCAGTTCCCGCTCATTTTTACTACCAAAAACACCTTTTATAACTTTTCCAAACATGGTTTCCTGCCAAATTATTGAAATTTACCA
>JAUUWD010000323.1 GCA_030589225.1 Desulfobacteraceae bacterium
AAAGGACAGGACCTCCTCGTTCAGGTCACTAAAGAGATGCCGGGTCGAAAAGGAGCACATCTAACCACAGATCTCTCCTTAGCCAGCCGGTATCTGGTGCTGACGCCCGGGAGAACCACCGGCGGGATCTCGAAAAAAATCGAAGACGAAAAAGAACGGCAAAGGCTCAAGTCTATTATGAGGAAATTCAAGCTCCCGGAAGGTATTGGCTACATTGTTCGAACAGCGGCTTTGAAACAGAGCAAGAAGGAGCTTTCCAGGGATCTTAATCGCCTTTTGAGGATGTGGAAGGATATTAAAGAGCGGGTTAAAAATGCCTCGACTTTCTCACTTATCCACAAGGAACAGGATATTTGCTTGAGCACCCTGCGGGACTATTTCACGAACGAAACCACCGAAGTGCTCGTTGATGACAAGGAAACCTTCGCCAAGGTGAAAAATTACATGAAGGTCATCTCACCCAGGCACCAAAGGAGGGTTAAACTTTATAAGGAAAAACGCCCCATCTTTGCGCATTACGAGCTCGAGAAGCAGATTGAAACCATCTACAGCAACGACGTGCGCTTGAAGTCGGGGGGCTCCATTGTCATAGACCCGACTGAGGCCCTAATCTCTATCGATGTGAATTCCGGGGGGAGTAGGCTTGGGAAAAATGTTGAGAGTACGGCCTTTAATACCAATATTGAGGCAGCTTCTGAGATTGCTCGACAGCTTCGGTTAAGGGATATGGGAGGGCTTGTTGTCATTGACTTTATAGATATGAGAAACAAAAAACACATCAGAGACGTGGAGAAGTTGCTTCGTGAGGATACCAAAAAGGACCGGGCAAAAATAGACGCATCACACATTTCTAAATTTGGTCTTTTAGAACTCTCACGACAGCGATTGAGATCTTCCATAGAATCCAGGAGCTACCAGACATGCCAATACTGCCAGGGACGGGGTCTTATCCCCTCTGTGGAATCTGCCTCCGTATCGTTTTTGCGCCAGATTTGGATGGGTATTTCAAAAAAAGGGGTTATACAAGTAAAAGGGGCTTTGCCCCTGGAGATAACAACGTACCTTCAGAATAAAAAGAGAAAAGAACTGGCCGAACTGGAGTCTCGATATGGGGTGGATATTGTATTAAAAGGTGACCCATCAATCGCCCCTGGAAATGGCAAGCTGGAATTCCTGAAGGAAAATGACAGCTGAAAGAGAAGGCTATGTTCAACAACATTATCTACTTCATTGTTGTCCTCTTCATATTTAACATCCAATACCCTGAAAGCATTCCTGAGAATTCTCTCCTCTTTTCCCTTACCATGCTGTTCCTCACATGGCTGATTTTTGCAGGATATTGCCGCTGGGCGTTTTGGTCTCTCCAGAAGCGCCTGGAAAATGGGGCAGCGGATAATGGCAGTCTGGCCGGCCAATATCAGAGACTGATTGCCAGACTCTCAATCCTGGCTATTTTTTTGTTCGCGCTGGCAGTCTATCTCCTTAATGCGAAATACTGGCTTCAGAAGATTCCGGGGTGTGAACAATTCTCCGTGTTGCAGGGCGTCTTTGCGCTGGCCCTATTCTTTTTTTACCTTAGCACGATCTGGTATTTTGCCCAACCGCTTTACAGTGCTATGTCTCAGCCGGGCATAACAAGGCGGTCTTATATCCATTCCAATCTCAGGCTTAATCTTCCCATCCTTTTTCCCTGGATGATCTTTTCCTTGGTATATGACCTGATTAACATGAGCCCATGGTCCGGACCTGATGGTTTTCTTAATAGTGTCCATGGCCAGATCATATTTTTTGCAGGCTTTCTTACGCTGATGATGATTTTTATGCCCGGTATGATCCAGTACTTCTGGGGGTGCAAACCGCTCAAAGCATCGGAGAAAGGCAGGGAGTTAGAGGACTTTCTCAGGGAGAAAGGCTTTAAATACCGTTATCTTTTGAAGTGGCCGATTTTTGAGGGACGGATGATGACTGCGGGGATCATGGGTATTATCCCCAGGTATAGATACATTCTCGTTACCAATTCGCTTTTAGAGTCTCTCTCCATGGACGAACTCAAGAGCGTGCTGGCCCATGAGATGGGGCATGCCAAATACCGTCATCTCCTCTTTTACGTCCTTTTTTTTGTGGGTTTTGTGGCGCTGTCCTTTGGATTGTTCGATCTTTTCTTTTATCTTTTTTATACACATCCCTTTTTTAGGGGAATGATTCCCAGCGGAGATTCACAGTCCACCAGCCTTTTTTACCTGGTTCTTTCTTTTCCCATGCTGGTGACCCTGCTCGTTTATTTCCGGTACGTAATGGGCTTTTTCATGCGCAATTTCGAGCGTCAGGCAGATCTGTATTCTGCGGTGACTATGGGAACTCCTGAACCTGTTATCAACTCTTTGGAAAAGATTGCTTTTCTTAGCGGAAAGATCCGGGATCTCCCCAGTTGGCACCACTTCAGCATTAGAGAGAGGGTAGAATATCTCGGGCGAACAATAAATGAGCCCGGCCTTGTTAAGCGGCATAATCGGTTTGTAGCGCTTTCGTTTTGCATTTATCTGGTTTGCATTATCGGCCTGGGATACTTTTTAAATTTTAGTCCCATCAAACAAAACCTTGCTTATTCCCTTATAGCAAAGGAACTAAACCAACAACTCCTTAAGGAACCGAACGACATTGCCATTTATCAAAATCTGGCCATGGTGTACCAGCATTTGGAGAAATACGAGGACGCTATGGAGGCCTATGAAAGGATCATTGAGATAGCCCCGAACCAGGCAGAGTCTTTGAATAACCTGGCCTGGCTTTTGGTCACAGCCCCCAACGAGGACCTGAGAGATAAGGCCCGAGCCCTTGAGCTGGCCAAAAAGGCGGTAGCACTTGAAAGGTCTCCTGTATTTCTTGATACGCTGGCAGAGGCCTATTATGCAAACGGGTTCCGCCAGGAGGCTGTTCAAATAATCAAAGAAGCAATTACCCGTGAAACCGGCAACACAGGCTATTATGAAAAGCAGTTAAATAAATTTAATAAT
>JAUUWD010000194.1 GCA_030589225.1 Desulfobacteraceae bacterium
TTCTATACATTAATACGGGTCGAGGGCCCCACGGCCTCTGCTAAATGTACAAGTCAAAATTAGAATTGCTGCCCGGGATCAAGTGTAAGATAGCATTATTCGCAACCGGAGCAGTCCTGATGTGATGCAACCAACTTTGCATTGACATCTAATCATGCCTGTTTTAATTTATAGTGATAATTTGAAAAAAGAGCGAGGTTAAAAAATGAGGTACTCAGCTTCATTGCTCTCCATATTTTTGCTCGTTATTTTATTATTGGTGCTTTCGCCATATCCAGTCTTTCCACAGGAAAAGTTACGTGTTTATACACTCCGAGAAAGTATTGAAGAGGCGCTGGCCAATAACTATTCTTTCAAGGCCAAGCAGGAACAGGTGGACCGGGCCGTGCATGTAAAAAAGCAGGCCAGGGCTGAATTTTTACCCAAGTTGAGCACGACTTATAGCTATACTCGATTTGATGAAGAAAGAACATTCAGATCGACTCTGATGGCTGGTGGGGAGGTAGCAGTAAGTTCCCTGGATAATTATGAATGGAGGGGTACCGTGACGCAACCACTTTTTACCGGATTTGCCCTTATCAGTTCATTCGAGTTGGCAAAGTTAGGCATAGATCAATCTGAGATGAATGTTGAGTTAGAAAAGCTAGGTCTCGCATTAAAAGTGAAAGAGGCTTACTTCAATATACTTATATCTGATAAGGGCATTGAAGTGGCCGAAAGCGACGTTGAATTCCGGGAGTCTAACCTCAATGTGGCACGCAGTTTCTACAATGTTGGGATGGTCCCTATCAATGATGTCTTGAGGGCAGAGGTGGAGTTGGCCAGCGCGCAGCAGAATTTGGTAACGGCCAGGAATACCGCCCGGCTGGCTCGATGTAGCTTTAATACTCTTTTATCGAGACCGATCCTTTCGTCTGTCGATGTTCAAGACATCCTGGTCTTTAAACCGGAAAAGGAAAATTTTGATGAGTATGTGGAGCAGGCCCTTGAAAACCGTCCTGAAATGAAACTAGTTAACATCAATATCCTTCAGGTTGAACAGGAGACCAGACTGGCCAAAAGCAAGAATTATCCGGAAATCGGATTTACTTTCGATTACATTAAGGCAGGTGATGAACCCAGCGTGTCAGGCAGCCCATTTCACGATGCGAATGAATGGAGAGCCACGGCAGCTCTTTCCTGGACTTTTTGGGAATGGGGGAAGACCCATTATGCGGTCAAAGAGAAGGAGAGCGTTAAGAGGGAGCTGATGAAGACGAAATTGGCCTTAGAAGACAACATAAGGCTTGAAGTGAAGGAAGCGGTTTTGAGATTGGAGAATGCAGAAGAGAATATTCCGACTACACAAAAGGCAATAAAACAGGGTGAGGAGAACTTGAGGGTGAATGAAGAAAGGTACAAGGCACAGGTAACCACGATTACAGAAGTGCTCGATGCACAAACCCTCCTGACCCGGGCAAGAATGAATTTCTATTCGGCACTTTATAATCACCATTTAGCCAGGGCCAGCCTGGACCGTGCTCTTGGGAAATATTGAGAGGAAAATGCCTAAGTTATGATCCAGCTTTTTCACCTTTTCAAAAATTTCGGTCCAAGTATTGCCTTGGGTGATCTTAATCTGAGGATCAATGAAGGGGAATTCGTTTTTGTAACAGGACCGAGCGGGGCAGGCAAGACAACCTTACTGAGGTTGATATTCGGCGCTGAAATACCAACCCGTGGTCATATTTTGATTAATGGCGTCAACTTGAGTCGTATCAGCCGGTTAAAGCTGGATCTGCTGCGTCGAAAGATAGGTTTTGTTTTTCAGGATTTTAAATTGTTGCCGAAAAAGACGGTTTTTGAAAACGTTGCCCTTGCCCTGGAGGTTACAGGCGAACACCCTTCGTTTATCAGAAAAAGAACCCACCAGACTCTGAAGTTGGTCGGGCTGGCTGAAAAAGAAAAGGCCTATCCCCTTCAACTATCCGGCGGAGAGCAACAAAGGGTTGCCATTGCCAGGGCTATCGTAAAAGACCCACTGATTCTTCTTGCCGATGAACCAACCGGTAATCTGGATTCCGACCTCACAAAAGATATAATGATCCTTTTTAGAAGTATTCACTTGAAAGGCACAACAGTAGTAATTGCCACTCACAGTCGGGAGTTGCTGGAAGATACGGCGCAAAGGACGGTTTTTTTGCATAACGGAAGAATTGTTGGAAAAAAATGAGAGTTCGACTTTTACCATATCTTTTCAAACAGGCTCTAAGCAACATTTTGAGCAATCGGGTAGTTCACGCCATCGGCTTGGGCACCATGGTAGTATCTCTGTTGATCTTCGGAACTTTTCTGCTCCTTTTCGTGAATCTCAATGCCTGGATCCAAGGATGGGGTCATTCGATGTCAATGTCTGTATATCTCAATGATGACATCAGTGTGGCCCAAAGAGCCGAGATAACCTCTTTCATTGGCAATTTGGCGGAGGCAGAGATTAAGCGCTTTATATCCAAGGATGCGGCATTGAGGGATTTGAGGAGTGTCCTGGGTTCTCAGGCAGGCGTTCTGGAGGGTCTGTCGGATAATCCGCTACCCGCCTCTTTTGAGGTTGCCTTTACGGATATGGACGGCCGAGGAACCGATCTTAAGGGAATAAAACAAGCGCTCCAAGATATGGATGGTGTGGAAGAGGTCCAGTACAGTGAAGAATGGTTACACAGGTTTGAGGGCCTGATGAACATCATCAGACTTGTTGGCATTGTCATCGGGGGGTTGCTCTGTTTGGGGATTCTTTTCATAGTAACAAATACCATAAAACTGACTATCTATTCGCGGAGAGAGGAGATTGAAATACTGAAATTGGTGGGCGCCACAGACTGGTTCGTCAAGATCCCTTATCTGTTCGAGGGAATGATCCAGGGGATACTGAGCGGGGTTTTTGCCCTTGTGATCCTCTATTTGGGGTATTTTCTTATTTCCACAAAAAAAATGTATTTTCTGGGCCTTGCAGGGTTAGATTTTGTCTTCATACCTTACCAATATACCCTTTTGATCATTTTGATAAGTGTGTCATTAGGTCTGTTAGGGTGCTTTATAGCCGTGGGCCGCTTTTTTGACATATGAGAAAAGGAATTTTTTACGGATTATCAAAGTGCCTAATTGTATCTACATTCCTCATTTCTGAGATCCTCCTGGCGCCACCTGAAACCATTTCCAGTCCATTGTCCAAGGGCAAACAGGATCAAATCAAGGAAATTGAGTCCAAACTTTCGCGGGAAAAGCAAAAGCTTAAGGCCTTCGATTTCCAGGAAAAAGATCTATTAGTCCAACTGGCTGATCTTGAGCAAAAAGTCACTGATGCGAGACGTTCTGTAAATGAATTAGAAAAGACAGTTCGTCTTGACAAGATTGAAATGGAAAAGCTGCAAGGGAGGCTGACGAACCTGGAGCAATCATTAAAGAATGCGGAAAACCAGGTGGCAAAACGGCTTGTTGCTTTGTACAAATATGCCAGGAAGGGGTATATTAAGGTCCTTGCCAATGTCAGGGATCTGGATCAGTTTTGGCAGAGGGCGACATACCTCAGGGCTATTATGGAAAAAGACCGAAACATGTTGGAGGAATTGACGAAACAGAAACGTATGCAGGAAATGGAGGTATCACGGATAGGGGAGAAACTGATTGCAAGGGAGGCAGAGAGTAATAGAAATAAAACCCGGCTATCATCACTAAAAAAAGACCTTGAAAAGCAAGTCATTCGTCTTATGAAAACCCATAAGGAAAAGGAGTTTTATGAGACCGCAGTAAAGGAATTACAGCTTGCGGCAAAGAACCTGAAACAAGCCCTTTTAAATATTGAAAAGAAAGATGCCTATAAGATCCTGCGGTCTTCTCGCTTTTCAGATTCCAAGGGTAAATTGCCTTTTCCTGTCAAGGGGAGAATTATCAAAGCTGATAAACTTTCAGGCTCTAAGAGCAAGCTGCTCAATAAAGGTATTTTTATTGAGGGCGTTTCTGACAGCAAGGTAAAGGCGGTTTTTCCCGGAAGGGTCGATTTTTCCGGGCGGCTTAAAGGTTATGGAGAAGTTATCATCATCAATCACGGTTCACGTTTTTTTACCATCTCGGCACACATTTCGAGTAGAAAAAAGCAAGAAGGGGATGTTGTGGAAAGGGGAGAGGTCATTGGTTTTGTAAAACGCAGCGGGCCATCAAAGGAATCCAGACTGTATTTCGAAATCAGAAAGGCAGGGAAAAGCTTGGATCCATTAAAATGGCTAAAGACTAATTAGTGCCCGACCGAAAACTGTTATTTTTCCCAATCTCTGCGTCAGGCTCAGATTATCATCCTCGAAATACTCAATGTATTCCTTTGGTTATAATTTTCGCCTTCCTTGATCGTGGAAAAAATTCCTAGTTTTTGCTCAGACACTAATTAAATTTGTCCCCCTGATGATACAGGACTAAGTTATTTAAAGAGATAACGCGTTGAATGAATAGAACTTATTTGCTTATTTAATTTTCTGAAAATCCGAAGCTCTAAATCCGAAATCCGAAACAAATACGAATGACATAAATCCAAAATTCAAAACATGTCAATATCCTGTAAATATTGTATAAGCTCCCGAAATGTTTTGGTCATTTGATTTTCGAATTTTGATATTGTTTCGCATTTCGATATTCGGATTTCGGATTTGACCAAGTTAGAGTCTACTTTGACGTTACCGTG
>JAUUWD010000125.1 GCA_030589225.1 Desulfobacteraceae bacterium
TGGCCCAGACCGTTTTTACAACGCTTCCGTTTTAAAATTGTTTAATTTGAAAATACGGCCAATAGTATCCTAAACCAATCAAGTCGCACCAGGGCGGGCCGAAACAAATACGAATGACATAAATCCCAAATTCAAAACATGCCAAGATCCTATAAATATGGCATAAGTTCTCGAAATGTTTTGGTCATTTGATATTCGAATTTTGATATTGTTTCGGATTTCGGATTTGAGTCCCGTTATTGGCAGAGCAAATCCTCGAGATTTGATCGAGTTAAAGTCTACTTTGACGTTGCTGTGCTTTGATAGGCACTTTAGTTCACTTTAGGCATTTTAGGCCCTTGGTCGAACGTACCTTTCAGGACCAATATGACACACCCTTTATAATCGAGCACTGAGGGTAGTATATGCTGAAAATTTTGAGCAAATGGCTCAATATCTACCAGGATGAAAGGGGATTGTTTCTCTGGTCTGCGGTTCTTCTTTTTCTCATCCGTACCTCTGGCGTTCTTTTCAATAATTTTGCAGAGACCGCTTTTTTAAAGAGGTTCGGCGTGGAGTACCTGCCTATTGTCTACATGGTCAACTCTGTATCTACGTTTGTGATTATGGGGTTCATGGTAGGGCTTATGGGTAAGCTTCCGGGAAGTCGTCTCTTGACATATCTGCTTTTATTTTGTGGCGGCTCTGTTGCAGGGCTCCGCCTTATTATTCCTCTGGACATTGATCTTCTCTATCCCCTGCTGTTTGTCCTGAAGGCCCAATATGAGGTCTTGCTCGGACTCGTTTTCTGGAACCTGGCCAACGATCTCTTCAATACCAGACAGTCCAAGCGCCTGTTTCCACTGATCACGGCAGGTGGGGTCCTTGGCGGTGTCATTGGCAGTTTCGGGACCCCTTTTCTGGCCAGGACCATATCTATGGACAACCTGATGCTGGCCTATCTTGGCACGACTATACTTGGCGCTATAACCGTGAAAAGGATGGGGGTTCGTTTCCCGACCTTACTGCTCTCGGACAAGTCTCCAAAAAAAAGAAAATCACATACATCTATCATAAAGGAATTTAAGAAGGTTATTCCTCTTATCAAGGAATCCAGGCTGGTAAAAATTCTGATTATGCTGACCCTTATGCCCAATGTGGTTATCCCCATCATGAATTACCAGTTCAATTATGCAATTGACCAGTCATTTGGTAACGAAAGGACCATGATCGAGTTCTTTGGCTATTTCAGAGGTACATTGAATATTATCAGTCTGATTATTCTTTTGTTTGTCGGAAAGCTATACGGCCGATGGGGACTACCGGTTGTCCTTATGTTTCATCCTATTAACTACATGTTTGCATTTATCGCCTTTTTGTTGCGCTTTGATCTATTTTCGGCCATGTATGCAAGGATATCTACCAATGTTTTGAGAACCACCATGAATGTCCCTGCCACCAACATACTGATGGGCCTTTTTCCGGAATCTTACAGGAATGTGATCAGGCCGTTTTTAAGGGGGACCGTGGTGCGGATTGGGGTACTTATGGGCGCAGGGTTCATCATGCTTTCGGAGGGACTCGTCCATCCCAGGTACCTTTCCCTTGTGGGGATGATCTTTGTGGGGGGATGGATCATCACAACTTTTTTCCTCAAGAGAGGGTACTCGAAAATTCTGCTCGACTTGATATCCAGGAATATGCTGGACCTCAAGTCCATGGAAGACAAGGACGTTGGTCACGTCTTCAATGACAAAAAAGTGCGGAACCAATTGGTTCAGGCCTTTTTGTCTGCCCGGGGTAATGACTGCCTGTGGTATGCCCGTTTGCTCAAATCGCTGGGGGTGCAAGGGCTGGACAGCTACATTCTTTCAACCCTTAAAAACCAGGGGAACATGACCAAAATTGAACTTCTCTCTATGCTCTCGCCACAGGCAGGGGATGAGGCTATCCGGGCATTTAAGGAGTTGGCCGAACCAGGCAGGCCGGATCTCATGGCTGCCCTTGTCAAGGCCGCAAACCGGCTTGATTCTGGACTTTCATCCGATTTTGAAACGGAAGTCTTTAAAACCACAAAGTATCCTGAAGTCAAGGCCTATGCGGTCACAGGCCTCTATCAGCAAGATCCTGAAAAGTACAGGGAAATTATTGATACCTGGCTTGATGAAGATGATATTACCGAGAGAAAGGCAGGCGTCATTGCTGCCGGAGAGTCAGGAGAGGATACTTACATTTCCCGGCTGGAAAAGATGCTGACCGCGGAAAAGAATGGCCCTATCCTCCCATTTGTCCTGGCAGGCCTTAACCGACTTGGGGCACCTGACATGAATACTCTGGCTCATACCTATCTCTCTCATCCCATGGTATCTGTACGCATGGCAGCCCTTGAGGCGTTTGAAATAGAGGATGATGACGACTTGAGAACAGTGATTGACCTTTTGAATGACCCTTCAAATCGCGTCCATGAAAAAGCAAAACACAGGCTTGAAAGTTCTTCCTACCAGAACGCTCAACTGCTCGTTGAATCCCTCACTATACCACGGCGTAAGGTCCGGGATGGCCTCTTCTATTTGTTGGAATCCATGGACATAAAGAATTTGGATGTCTTCCGGGCCGCTCGTTTCCAGCTTGAAAGAAGTTACAGAAACATGGCCGAGGCAGAGACCCTCCGTCTTCTTCCTGAGAGCCGCGAGAGAGACTTGCTTCTGGACCACCTGGAACAGAAAAGCAAAGTGCGTCTGGAAAACGCTTTAAGGGTGCTGGCCACACAGGATCGTTCAGGTCAGACGAAGACCATTTGGCGGGGTATTTCGTCAGCCGATCTCCGTCAGAGATCAAATAGCCTTGAAGCCCTGGATGATTTGTTAGACCCTTCTTTGTCAAGAATCATGATGCCCCTTCTGGAAGACCTTCCCCCATCCCAGTGTTTGGCCGTGGGCAGAAAAAAGTTTAAATTGCCTAATTTTGATTCTGATCCGGCTGCCATATACCCCCACCTTCTTGCCAAACAGAACTGGGTCACGGTTGTTCTGACGCTTTATTTAGTCTCTCATCATAGGGCCGATGAGGTGGTCAAGGAAGCCGTTGAGAACCTAACCGGGTCCGAAAACGTTTATATTTGTCAGATGGCTCAATGCGTCTTTGATCTGAAACAGGATCGTCCTGTAAAAAAGGAGGATGAAATGGGAACAGAAATCAGTGTCCCTGACAAGATTCTGCATTTAAGGAGGATTAAGATATTTGAAGGGCTCTCTATAACAGAGCTTGCGGCCGTGGCATCTGTCACAGAAGAGATGGTATTTCAGCCTGGAGAGACTGTGATCAAAGAGGGTGAGCCTGGAGAGACCATGTATCTCATTCTTGAAGGCGAAGTATCTGTAAATAAAGGCCAGGAGCAAGGCCATGAAATTGAACTGGACCGAATCAGCGCTGGAGATTATTTTGGCGAAATGGCCCTTTTTGAAGACATACCACGTTCTGCGACGATCCGTACGCAAAAAGAGACCCGCCTTCTGATGCTCCATAAGCGGGAATTTGCAGAAATTGTAAGGGAATACCCCCAGATTGCCCTTCATATTTGCAGGGTGTTGGGTGCACGCCTCCGCAGATTGCATGATAAAGTAAAGCGTAATGAAAAATAGGGAACTGGCTCATATCCTGCTGGTACACCCGCCGGTTACCAGCCCGGCCGCCCCACCGTGGGTTCTGGCCAATGCGGCAGGAAAGCTGTCTGGGACTGGAATATGTCTCGAACAATACGATGCCAATCTGGATTTCTTTCTAAACCATTTTCTTACCTCAGAGAACCTGACCGGCCTTATGGGCGTGATTGAAAAACGCAAAATGCAGGGAGGTTATAAAGAAGTTGACACATACACCGCCTCTCTACTGGCCAATCTGGCCACAAACCATGGACATTGGGAAAGCAAAATCGCTGCGGTAGGCCGCAGTCTGAAGATACTTGGAACAGAGGATTTCTACCGCCCCGGGCTATGCATGACGGTCCTCAAAGAAATAAACGATCTGCTTGCCTTGGGCTCCCTTGCCTTTTACCCCTCCCGTATTCGATGGAACGGTTTTTCTAATCCTGCTGTGAGGGACTGGACCGAGGTAGGGGCATTTTTAGAGGATCAGGAAACTAATCCCTTTCTTTCACTTTGCCAGGGGAGATTGGCCCATCGGATCGCGCATCCGGGTCTTGGGCTTCTGATCCTGACCGTATGTGCTCCGGACCAGTTGCCGGCCGCTCTGACCGTGGCCCGTTTTACCAAAAAACTGCGGTCCGACCTTCATGTGGCCCTGCTGGGTCATGACATGCTATTAAAAGATGCTGCGGATTATGTGGACAGCCTGCTGCCGGAGACTGACCTGAGCCGGCTTTTTGAGTTAGTCGACAGGTTGGGGGGGAGCAGCGCCTTAGAACAATCAGCAGTGCCCGACTTCACCGGGCTGCCATTAAAAGACTATCTGGCTCCGGCAGTGGTGCTTCCTTTTCGGGCGCTTTCTGACTCCCGGTCTGGTTTAATACCCCCCTCGATCTTCTTGACCATATTGAAGGAGCAGGTGCATGACACTGGAGCAGATGGTTTTCTAATTGAGGACGATCGCCTAACGCCTGCCTATATGGCCGAAATGGCCGCTCGGATGGCCGGGGAACAGCCTTTTTTTTGCCTGGGCCTGACATGCCCCCTGGATGACACGGCAGGACCGGAAAATATGGCCGCAGCCCGCCAGGCCGGTTTGAGGCTCATACAATGGCATGATCCCGCTGGACTGTTAGAGCACCTGACCAAGTCCTTGTGGGACGTTTCCAGGGCCGAGGTGTGGAACCACGTAGTGATTCCGGCAGGACCGGAGAGCACCCTGGTCCGGGGGCTGATACGTTTTGTTGGGTCCAATCCCAACATTGCCCATTCGTGGGTCCGCCGCAAACCCCTTGGGTTACCCTTTGAAAGCCCCGTTAAGCAGGCCGAACAAGAACCAGGAGCCTATACGCAGGTGGCCAAGTTGCCTGGCCTCCCCCTTTGGAACGGACTGAATGACCCGGTCTATCTGCTGCTTTATGTGAACAGACATGGCGTCAAAAAGGTAATTCACTGGCGGGTGCAGGACGACGGGGTCTCGGTCCACGGTCTGGGAGAAAACATGATTTATCATTTCGTTAAGCCCCGGGACCTTCCGCCGGGATACCTGGACGAAATCTGTCGAATGATAGAGGCAGGGGGATCGGTGGGAACAAAGTGGGTCAGGTACAACCTGGAGCGGGCGTTTTTGATCGGCTATGTCCTTGAACATGACTTGATCGTGGGAAATTCCAGCCTGAAGCATCCCAGACCTGAGTATGTTGAGGCGGTCAATAGGCAGTCAGATCTTGATCTCAGCCAATATCTGGAGCGTGGCTATACATCGGTTAGGCCCGAATACCGGGGCATGGGTATAGGCACAAAGCTCCTGGAGGGCCTGACTGAAAGGGTCGGCAACAAGAAGCTCTTCTCGATTATCGGTAAGGATAATGTGGCTACTCAGAAGATAGCCCTGCGCAATAAAACCAGGCAGGTAGCCACCTTTTACAGCGAGAGCCTGAACAAAGAGGTAGGGGTCTGGATACCGGAGAAGATGCTTTAG
>JAUUWD010000011.1 GCA_030589225.1 Desulfobacteraceae bacterium
GGTAGAAAATGTCCTTGAAAACAGGAACACCCGTACTGTTGTAGAGGCCAACAAGGCCAGCTATGAATGGGCCCTGGACCCGAAATACAAGGACATCATGACATGCTACTCGCCGCTCATTGACGATGTGGTTAACCGATACACTCATGTAAGTGCCAGCACCGAGGACCTGGAAAAAAAGGCTGAAGCAGGCACCTTCACCGCAGAAATGTTAGGCACCTGTATATACCGGTGTGTGGGATATGATGCATTTCACTCTTTAGCCGCCACTACCTGGGAGATGGACAGGGATTTAGGCACAGAATACAATCCGCGATTTATTGAATACCTGAAGACGGTTCAGACAAAGGACCTTTCTGTGGCCGGTGCCCTGACCGAACCGAGGGGGAGCCGAAGCAAAAAGACCCTTGACTGGCCTGACCCCTATCTCTCCTTGAAGATCGTTGACAAGAACGATGACGGTATTGTGGTTCGAGGGGCCAAGATAAACATCAGCGGCGCCTTTGCTAGCCACGAATTGGTGGTTTTGCCCCAGGCTGCCCACTTCAAGGGTGAAGAAGACTACGCAGTGGCATTTGCAACGCCCACCGATGCAAAAGGCATCATCTATGTATGCCAGTATTCGCCCTATTCCGCAGAAAGAGATCTGGCTGATGATCTTGAGGAATTAGGCAATCCTCTTTATGGCCAGCGCGAGACCTCCATGGTGATATTTAATGATGTCTTTGTCCCCTGGGACAGGGTATTTCACTGCGGTGAATACAAATATTCCATAAAGTTTGTGACCCGCTTTGCCAAGACCCACCGCATGACATGCGGAGGCACTTGCAAGGTCGGTTTCATGAATCAGATCATTGGGGCATCAAAACTGATCCAGGAATATAAGGGCCTTGAAAAGACCACCCACATCAATGACCAGTTGATGGAGATGGTTGTATTGAGGGAAACAGGTCGGGCATGTGGTACTGCGGCTGCCACCAAGGGCGCGGAAGAACCCCCTGGATCGGGCGTATTCTTGCCAGACGAGCTTATGGGTAATGTCTCCAAGTTGAATATCTGCAATGCCTTCTGGCGTGTTATGGCCTTAGCGGGTGACATCGGGGGAGGTCTCATTGTGACAATGCCCTCCATGAAGGAATTGAAAAACCCCGAAGTCAGCAAGTATGTAGAGGAATTTTATAGCTTTGGGTCTGATGAACCAACAGAAAATATTATGAAAGTCCATAAACTTCTCCAGCACTGGACGGCCGGACAACATGGCGTGGCCACATGGCATGGTGCAGGACCGGTTATGGCCCAGAAGATTATGTTACAAAGAGTTATTGACTACGAGCATGACAAAGACATTGTCAAGCAGACATTAAACCTCAAGGAAAAAGAGTAACGATTGAGAAGGCAACCGGATACTGAGCAGGGCAAGAAGAACCTCCCGGGAGCATATGAAAACCCGCAAAGCGGAAGGAGTAACGTAAATGGAAGCATACACAGGGAAACAGCGTGTCTCTGGAGCCTTTAAAAAAACATTTACTGATAAAGAGGTCCATACGGACAGGGTCCCCGCTTATCCCTTTATGGGCCAGTGTAATGCCCAGCTTATAGGTGCATCCATCAAGGAGTTCTTGCTGGATCCCAAGGTGTTCGTAAAAGCGCAAGTGGCCGCATATGAACGCTACAGACCGGATATCATCCTCATGCAATGGGATCTGCTTACGGATGTGGAGGCCTTAGGCAATGAACTCAGGTTCCCCGAAAACGGCATGTGCATCTCCAGCAAAATGGCTCTGGAAGACAAGGGGAAATTGAGCAGTCTCCAGCTTGCTGATCCAAAAAAGGACGGGCGTATGCCCGGCTATCTGGAGGCCATGATAGAGGTCAAGAAAATCATTACCGAAAGCCCGGTCTCCCCGGTTATTGCCGGACCCTGGACCATCGCTATTGGCCTTAGAGGGGCAAGTGAGCTTATCAGAGATGCCATGAAGGATCCCGACTATGTCCATGAGCTCATGCGCTTTTGTACCCAGCAGTCAATCAGGTCTGGCGAGGCCCTTGTTGATCTGAAAATAGGGCCAAATTATTCCGAGGCCCCTGCATCATGCAGTCTCATATCCCCTAAGATGTACCGAACACTCGTTTTTCCTTATCAAAAACAGGTAGTGGATCATTTCAAAGAGAAAAAGGTAGGCGTGGGACTCCATATTTGTGGATACACAGATCCTATCCTTGAAGATATGGTCAACACCGGCGTCACCAATATCAGCATTGACGCACCGTCGGATCTGGCCAAGGCCGTTGAGGCAACCCGTGGTAAGGCCGTTCTCATCGGTAATGTTAATACCGGCCTTTTCTTTTCCGGAACCAGGGAAGAGATGAAACAGGCCATAAAGGATTGTCTTGATATATCTCCCAAGGACAGCGGGTATATTCTGGCCTCGGGCTGCGAGGTGCCGGGCGTTGCTCCTCCGGAAAAGGTGGATTGGTTCATGGAACTGGCAAATGAGTTAGGCACTTATCATTAGTCTTCACCAAAAAGAGGATAACCCTCTCAGAATTCCAGTGCCGCATAAAAGCGTGGATACATGACATGTATCTCAATTGTGATTTTTAATACCCTTTCTCCTATAAGACCTTTCCAGATTACAAAACCGGAGTTGGGACTATTCGCTATCCACATCAAAGATCAGGATTGATTGAGGGCAAGGGTTTCGGCCTCACTCACATCTATTACGGACAGGGGGTTGGTAAAACTACTAGGGCTGTTGGAATGGCCATAAGGGCGGCTGGAACCGGCCTCAAGGTGGATTTTGTTCAGTTCATGAAGTCCGGCAAATCAGGGGAGGTGGCCATATTGGAGAAGATCCCCAACATCCATTATCGGTGCCCTGGTGAGCATCCGTTTATCATGTCCCATGGACCGAAGCCTTTACATTATGAACATGCTGAAAAAGCCTTAGGGTATGCCTTTGAGGCTATTCGTAGAGGGACTCATCTGTTAATTTGTGATGAGATATTGGATACGCTCATTTTCGAACTGCTCCGAAAAAACCGGCTCCTGGAACTGATAGAAAGGTGTAAAAGAAAGGTTGAACTGGTTATGACGGGCATGAGCGCCCCTATGGAGTTCATAGAATTAACCGACTATGCTACCGAGTTTATTCAAATAAAACACGCGTATTACATTGGTGCTAAAGCACGAAAGGGGATTGAGTATTAAAAGTTAAACTCCACTTATAGCAATGAGTCCAGCAAATTAATAAGGGGCTCTTGGCTTTCGTGCCATATGCCTCCGGTCAGAATTTCCCTCAATCACCTTTATCCCTTTATTCGTACTTCAACATTAGACCCCCAGCGGGATGGGCCGAAAACGCTGAAGAAGCAGTTGATGTTGTCATTGAATTACTAAAGGGAGCACAAAATAGATTGCTTAACAACTGTCATTGCGAGGAGTGTTAGCGACGAAGCAATCTCTAAAACGAGTTTTACCCTGAGATTGCGTCGCTCCCTTCAGTCGCTCGCAATGACCATAGGTGACGCCATTAGATGTAAACCTTTTTTGGCCCTCAGTAGTAATTGATTAAGCAAAGAGAAGGGGGATAGAAATGACTTTCAAAGAGAGACTGGGCGTGTTTGAGACCGAGCAAAAGGTATGCGAGATTGGAGGTGTGAAATTTGGAGGGCAACCTGGAGAGTACCCGACTGTGGTCTGTTCTTCTATCTTTCAAAAGGGGGATAGGATCTTCGAAGGGAAGCGCAAAGAGGGGTTTAACGAGAAGCGGGCCGGGGAACTTCTCAAGACCCAGGATAAACTCTGGGCAGAGACCGGTGTGCCGGGAATGGCTGACATTGTGGCTAATACCGGCAAAGAATTCAAACTCTATGTTGACTTTGTGACCACTGTAAGCGATATGCCCTTTTGCGTGGATGCCTGGAAGATGAAACCCAAATTAGAGGGCGCAGCGTATTGTGCGGAGAAGGGACTGCTGGGCCGTATGTTTTACAACAGCCTCACGGTCTGGGAAGAGGATCTGGAGACAGAGATCCGCGAGATCTCCCAGATGGGCGTCAAGCATGTGCTCCTTGTGGCCTTTGACATGGCGGATCAGATGCCAAGCGGACGAATCACGGGTACTCAAAAACTTCTGGATGCTATTGAGAAGGTTGGGGCAGAATTTGAAAGTATCTTTGTGGACACTTCTGTCATGAACGGGCCGGCTACTGCCCTCTGCGGTATTGCAAACCGGATGATCAAGGAGAAGTGGGGTTTTCCGGGAGCCAGTGCGCCAAGCAACGGCTCATATATGTGGAAGAAGGCCCGGGAGCTGTGGGGTTTTAAGGGTTGGTCAGCTGCTGATGCAGGTTTACAGGCCCTGTCTTCTTTCATGTACCACGACATGATATTCTCCGGACCCATGGCCGGTGCACCAAGGATCTTTCCGGCTGTGGCTATGGCCGATGCATTTCTCGCCACAGCGGTCTTTGCCGAGACGAAGAAATTGCCCACGGATCAAAGTCATCCGCTTTACAAGCTGTTTCCGGAGTTTGTTGAACAGTTAGAGTCGATTGAGTAGGTTTTAAAATTTCAGATGAGAATGATGTTGCCAGATTTGGCAAAGAAGAAGTTATAAACCATGACTAAAACAAAGGAGGTTTGCAATGGCTTCAGAAGAGAGAACTAAGGAAATTATAAACGAGATTCGTCAGGCATTGATAAACTATGATGAGGATGGAGTTGGGGAATGGGCCAAGAAGGCCTTGGATGAAGGCGTAGACCCATTTATCGCGACTATGGAGGGACTGGCTGACGGAATGATAGAGGTGGGGGAGCTTTATAATAAAAAGGAGTACTTTGTTCCTGAACTCCTGCTTTGCTCTGATGCACTCTATGCTGGGCTGGACATTCTAAGGCCAGCTATTAAGGCCTCGGGAAGACAATCTGAGGCAAAAGGCTCGATAGTCTTGGGCGTGGTTGAGGGCGATGTTCATGATATCGGTAAAAACCTGATCAAGATGATGTTTGATGTGTCCGGATGGACCGTTTACGACCTGGGAAAGGACGTGCCGCTTGACAAATTTGTGGAAGAACAGTTGAGGACTGATTCTGAAATCGTGGGCCTCTCAGCTTTAATGACGACCAGCATGGTAGCTATGCAGGATATCGTAAAGAAATTAAAAGAGAAAAACCCCAACGTTCGCATCATGTTGGGCGGCGCTCCGATAACCTCGGAAATTGCGGACATGTACGGCGCTGATGGTTACGCTGAAAGCGCAGGGACTGCGGTTGATGAAGCAATTAGAATGATTAAGATGCTGAAGGAAGAAGAAATGGAAAGGAAATGAGTTATGCCAGGGAACGAAGACGAAAAATATTTGGTCATTTTTCAGCCATCCGGGTGCAGAGGCTATATTGAAAAAGCCAAAACCCTTAAAGAGGCCTCTGTAGCTCTGGGTGTAGACATTGAAGGCGTATGCGGAGAAAAGGCCATCTGTGGTACGTGCAAGGTGAGGATTGAAGAGGGGAACTTCGAGAAATATGGTATCACCTCAACAAGGGACAATCTTTCCCCCATAGGGCCAACGGAAAGAAAATTCTTCAATCTGCAACAGGAGGAAGAAGGCTACCGTCTTGCCTGTCAAACAAAGATCATGGGTGATGTCGTAATCTTCGTCCCTGAGGAAAGTCGGATGGGGAAACAAGTGGTTCGCAAAGCGGCCACCGATAGACCCATCGAGGTGAAACCGGCTGTCAAGAAGTACTACGTAGAGCTGAAAAAGGCCACCTTGGAAGACACCCTTGGCGACTGGGAGCGGCTTAGCAACGAACTTAGTAAAAAGTACGACCTGAGCAACCTGACTATTGATTATCAGGTGCTCATGGAATTACAAAACGCTGTGCGTGATGGTGATTGGAAGGTGACCGCATCAATATGGCATGAAAAAGAGGTCATCAAGGTGGAACCAGGGCTTGTGGAAAAGGTTTACGGCCTTGCGGTAGATGTGGGCACATCTACGGTTGCCGGCTACCTTTGTGATATGACCGATGGCTCGGTTGTAACAACCGGTTCTATGATGAATCCACAGGTGGTGTATGGCGAAGATGTCATGTCCCGCATCAGCTTCACCATGACGAATCCAAATGGTCTGGAAATCTTGAACGGAGCAATTCTTGATGGTCTCAATGGAATTGCGGAAGAGGTGGCTGCCGCGGCAGGTATTAAGCGTCAGGATATTGTAGATATGTCCATCGTAGGCAATACCTGCATGCACCATATTTTCCTCAATACCGATCCAAAATATATCGGCCGATCCCCTTTCCCCCCTTCGATCCACCATTCGATAGATCTTAAGGCCCGTGACTGGGGCCTCAAGATAGAGCCAGAGGTTGAAATCGCGGGAAAGGGCACCTACCCGCCCTGCCAGGTCAAATGTCCTGCCGGGGTCAATGGACAGGACTTCTCATATCTCATTGCCCAGGGTAAGTTCAAAGAGGCCCTTGAATTAGTGAGGATGGCCATTCCCTTTGCCGGGGTGCTCGGACGTATCTGTACCCATCCCTGTGAGGCTGAATGTGAAAGGGGAGATGTGGATGAACCTCTTTCCCTACGTTCTCTCCATCGTTTTATTGCCGATTACGAGCTCAGGGAGGGTAGGGAGAAGACAACCCCTATTGAAAAAACAAAAGAAGAGATGATAGCTATCATAGGGTCCGGGCCAGGTGGGCTTGCCTGTGCTTATGAACTGGTCAAAAATGGATATCCGGTTACGGTCTTTGAGACTGCTTCCAAGTGCGGCGGAATGATGCGCTATGGCATACCTGAATACCGTCTACCCAGAGAGATACTGGATGACGAGATTAACTACATTGAAGAGTTAGGAGTAGAGATAAAAACCAACACCTTAGTGGAGAGCTTAGAGGAGATCTTCAATCAGGGGTACAAGGCGATCTTCCTGAGTACAGGTGCCTGGACAAGCCAGACGTTGAATATTCCTGATGAAGATGCCAATGGTGTCATCTATGCCCTTGAGTTCCTGAAAAGGGTAAATTCAGGGGAAAAGGTGGAGCTTGGGGAAAAGGTGGCAGTCATTGGTGCCGGCAGCGTGGCTATCGATGCTGCCAGGCTTTCCTTGCGACTTGGAGCCAAAGAAGTAAACCTCATTTGTTTAGAAGCCACCGATCTTACCTGTAAAGACAGGATGCCGGCCCAGGACATGGAAATTGAACAGGCCGCGGAAGAAGGAGTGATTATCCATCCTTCCCTCGGGGTAGCCAAAATTTTAACTGAACAAGACAAGGTCACAAGCCTGGAGACGGTTCGTTGTGTCTCAGTAATCGATTCAGAAGGCAGGTTTGCTCCTGAATTTGCCGAAGGTCCTGCCCCTATTATAAAGGCGGACACCGTAATCATTGCAATTGGTCAGAAACCAGATGAGAAAGATTTTACCGAAGTGGACAAAGCGCCGTTTGGAACAGTCAAGGTGGAAGAGACTACCCTGGAGACGAACATTCAAGGCGTCTTTGCGGGTGGTGATGTGGTTTCTGGCCCGGCTGATGTCATTAGCGCCGTTGCTGCCGGAAAACAGGCAGCCATATCCATTGAGCTTTACCTTGCGGGAATGGACTTAAAGGAATCCAGGCCAGCCCCACTTCAACGAATTGAAGAAGTACCAAAGGAAGGGGTGGAGACAGAGGCAAGGCAGGCTATGCCTGTACTTGAACCGGAGAAAAGAAAAAAGCTTGCCGAGGTTGAGCTGGGCTATGAGGACCAGATGGCCATGAAGGAATCACAGCGCTGTCTTCACTGTGGAGTCTTTGCGCAAAAGGAAGCCTCTGAATCGGCTCAGACCCGCGGCATAGGTATCCGGATATCTCCGGGGGCGTATATCCACGTCCTTCCCATCGAGGCCGGTTTTGTGGGTGCTGATAATATCGGGGTGCTTATCGCTGAAGAACCTTACAAACAGGATAGTATAGAGCTTATTATTGATATCGGAACCAATGGTGAGATAATCCTGGGCAATCGCGAAAGGCTTATCTCGGCATCTTGCGCCACCGGACCTGCCTTTGAGGGGGCTGAACTAAAATACGGCATGCGTGCGGCCCCGGGTGCGATCGAAAAGGTAGAGATAGATCCAGTGACCAAGGATGTCCGCTTCAAGGTTATTGATGAGGAAAGGTGGAATACCGAGATGAAGCCAGAGGAAGTGGGCGCCAAGGGACTCTGTGGCTCGGGGATCATTGATGCCATACCTCAACTTTTCTTGGCGGGAATTATCGATAAAACGGGACGTTTCAAAAGCGATGAGTCCAATCCCCGCTTCCGAAAGGTTGAAGGGCAGTTCGAGTATGTCATTGCCTGGGCAAAAGAGACTTCAATCGGTCAGGACATTGTAGTTTGTCAGGACGACATAAGGGCGATTCAGCTTGGTAAAGGCGCCATGTACGCTGGGAGCAAAATCCTGATGCAAACCCTGGGTGTGGAAGAGGTAGACAAGATCATCTTGGCTGGTGCCTTTGGAAGTTATATAGACAAACAATCAGCAGCCGTACTGGGGATGTTCCCTGACTGCGAGGAGGACAAGGTGTATTCTGTGGGAAATGCCGCTGGTGATGGTGCCCGCATGGCCCTCCTTAACGTGGACAAGAGGAAGGAGGCTGATGAGTTCGCCGGGAAGGTGGAATATATAGAACTGACTGTATCTCCTGAGTTTGAAAGGACTTTTGCTAAGTCAATGTGGATACCTCATATGAAGGATGAATTTCCCCACTTGAGTCACATTCTACCGCAAAAGAAGTGATTATGTAGCGTTTTCGAGACATCAAATAACAAACAGGAGGATAAGGAACTATGAACACCGAACTAAGTTCCAGAGAGAGGGTGCTTAAATGTTTCAGAGGGGAGAAGATAGACCGCTTGCCTGTCTTCAGCGGCTATGGGAATGTCACCGTACACGGACTTGAGAAATATGGCTGGAGATTTGCCGAGATACATGTGGACGCAAAAAAAATGGCAAACATGGCTGCATCCACGCACCAGCTCTTCGGCTTTGAGTGTGCAGTGGTCCCCTTTGATATGGGGGTCGAGGCCGAAGCCTTAGGCGCCGGGGTTAACTTTTACGCCCATCACACTGATGTTGTTTATCCTACAATAGCCAGTAAGGTGGCGGAAAAAGTAATGGATCTGGACCTAAAGATACCATCGGATTTGGCAAAGGCGGGAAGGATACCATTAGTAGTAGAGGCAATTCGCCTTTTAAAAGAGGAGATAGGCGACCGAGTGGCTATAGGATCTTGGACCCTTGGGCCTTACACATTGGCTGGGCAGCTCGTGGATATTGGAGATCTGGCAAAGATGACCTTCAAAAAGAAAGACATGGTAGATAAGGTCCTGGACGCTTTGGGTGAGGTGATTGTCGAGATATCGAGGATTTATCGGGAAGCAGGGGCCGATTATATGACCATCCGCGAGATGGGAGCGGGACCGGACATATTGAGCCCGCGCATTTTCAAAACCCTTATACGACCCCATCTGGAGAAAGTATTCGCCGCCATAGAATCGCCGAAAATCCTGCACATTTGCGGAGATACAAATACCATTGTTGAAGAGATGGCCCTCTGTGGGGCTGATGCCATCAGCGTAGACCAAAAGAACGACGTGGCTGAATCCCGGAATAAGCTGGGCCCTGATGCGTTCATCTTGGGAAACATCGATCCTTATATGGTGATTGTGAAAGGAAAACCGGATGACGTGGATAATGCCGTAAAGGAGGCCGTCGCCAACGGTGTCAATGCCATTTGGCCGGGGTGTGATATTTTCCCGACGGCCCCTAAGGAGAACATGAAGGCACTAATGGCAGCGGCACAAAAGTATGGTAAGCTCAGTTGAGAGATCCTATTGTGTGCTGATGCTACAGGTGTAACAATTACCTATCCATAAATGGGCCGCTTGATTTGAGGGAGCATTGCTGATATGTGCTTAAGCAACCGGCTATGCCTTTCATTATCATTTTTTTGTTGACTTTCATCTCGTTTTGTACAAATATCTTTGCTTGTTCAGGTGCTCGTGTAGCTCAATAGGGAACCCCGTTAAAGTCGGGGACGGGCCCGCCGCTGTAGTCCTGCCCTTTCCAGATGGAAAAGGGAACCCTTTCAGCCTTGTGTGCCACTGTTCCAGACCGGGAATGGGAAGGCCGCTGAAAGGGCGGGAAAGTCAGAAGACCTGCCTGAACGGATGGGCATGACCTTCGCGGACAGAGGGGCAGTCACAGGATCTTGAGGATAAAAAAGGGAAATCCCCGGATCGATTCATTTCGGTCCGGGGATTTTTTTTGAACTTAAGCTGACCAGGAGGAACTAAGGTTTTGTGGCTAAAATAGGGCAGAGCGGATTTAGTCGAAGAGTGAATTTAAAAAAGGCAGAGGAGGTCTTAAGATGAAAAAATTGTTTGTTTTATCGGCAGTTTTGGTTATGTTATCAATTTCATGGTTTAGTCAGGCTCAAGAGAAAGAAAAGGCAATAACAGCGCTGGAAGAGGTAGTGGTAACCGCAACCAGGGTCGAAGAACAGAAAAAAGAGATCACCAGTAATGTAACCATTATTGATGAAGAAGAGATCAAGAATTCCTCGGCCAAGGATTTAGGGGATTTATTGGCTGAAGAAGGAATTGGACACATCCAGAAATACCCCGGCACCCTAACTACAATTGGTATCCGTGGCTTCAGGACCGAAGCCCTCGGTAATGACCTGATGGGCCATGTCCTGATTTTGCTGAACGGACGGAGGGCAGGCACTGGTAATGCGGCCAAGATTATGACCAAAAATATAGAGAGAGTGGAAATAATAAGAGGGCCTGCCTCTGTTCAGTATGGTTCAGCCGCTATTGGCGGAGTCGTAAACGTGATTACTAAAAAGGGAAGGGATAAACCCAGTGCGTTTGTTGAGGGAATGTTGGGAAGTTTTAGCTATACAGAAGGGAGTGTTGGGTTTTCAGGAAAAACCAAGGGATTTGATTTCTCTGGAAGTTTTACCACAGAATCGATGGATGACTATGATACTGGCGATGGAGAAAAATATTACAATACAGGCTATGATCGCAAACAAAGCGCTAGCTTGAATCTCGGTTTTGAGTTTCTGCCTGAAAACCGTATTGGTCTCATCTACAATTATTTTAATGGCGATAAGATAGGTAACCCAAACTACCTTAGTCAAAACGATCTTGACGATTATTGGGATACAAGCAATAAGTCCATTGATTTCATCTATGAAGGTGGAATCCCAAACGGTCTGTTTTCCTGGAAGGCCAGATATTTTAGCGGAAAAGACGAAAATAAATGGACTGATCCAATCGCGAGCAACCCTGATTTCTGGGACGATGGTATTCCAAGCACAGTAGAGGTTGACCAAAAAGGGGCACAGGCACAGGTGTCTTATGATCAGGAATATTTATTGGTTACAGGCGGTTTCGATTGGGTGAATTACAAGACCGAAGATGATACATATAGTCCAAAAAAAACTGAATACAACAACCCAGCTTATTTTATCTTTGCAAAGGCAAAACTTTTTGATCAGAGGTTTATCATCTCTGGTGGTGTGAGATATGACGATTATACGGTTGACATGAAAGATGAAGGGGGAAAAGAGAGAGATAATCACACTTCTCCCCGGGCAGGCGTGGCCTATCTTCTCACGGACTATCTGAAACTGAGAGCCAACTATGGGGAGGCATTCAAGATGCCTTCTGCCCGGCAATTGGCCGGCAATTATCCAGGTTTTCCAGGAAATTATGTGGGCAACCCCGATCTAAAACCCGAAACAAGCAATACAGTTGAAGGGGGGCTTGATATATCTTATGCGTCTTTTAATTCTTCCCTTACCTATTTCCATACGAATTTCAGGGACAAGATCCAGACTGCTTCTACATCAACCAGTGACATAACATGGGAAAACGTTGGGAAAGCTGAAATAGAAGGCTTTGAGGCTGAGTTCTCCTATGACATAGGGGCGAGTTTTGCATGGGATTTTGAGTTGAAACCTTACGTAAGTTTTGTTTATCTGACAGAGTATAAAGACAAGGAAACAGGCGAAGATCTCAAGTATACCCCTGACCTTAACGTATCTTACGGTATTACCTTCTCCGATTTTAATGGCTTTTCCTCTAATTTAAATTTTGCCTACGCTGGAGAACAATGGGTGGATGACTGGGAAAGCGGGGTGTGGCCGGCGCCTGTCATAAAAAAAGGTAGCTTTACGGTTGCCAATTTCACAATCGCCAAAAGGATACTCGATTTTCAAAAATATGGATCAATGACTTTAAAAGGGGAGATTCAAAACCTTTTTAACAAGGATTATTCCTACGTCAAGGGCTATCCAATGCCCGGGAGAAGTTTCTTCCTTGGTCTGAGGTATGCATTCTAAACCACGAGTGCCTAAACGAAAACCAACAATATTAGCAGGTTGGATTAAGGCCCGCTAACGGCGAGGCAAAACCCAACGAACCGATTTTGGTATTTTATTCATACACCAGTAGGCTTATGAGGAGTACAACATGAAAGGATACATTCAGGTTTATACAGGTAATGGCAAAGGGAAAACGACAGCGGCCCTGGGACTTGCCCTCCGTGCCGCCGGTGCTGGTTTTAAGGTCTATATTGCCCAGTTTGTAAAAGGAATGAAATATAGCGAACTGAATATCCTGCCAAGGCTTTCTGACTATATTACACTAAAGCAATACGGCCGGGATTGTTTTATCGAAAGAGAACCTACAAAGGAAGATATCCAGGCTGCACAGGAAGGCCTCAAAGAGGTCAAAGAGATTATGTGTTCAGGCGAATATCAGATGATTATCCTCGATGAAGCCAATATTGCCAACTATTTTAATCTTTTTTCCGTAGACGATTTGCTTGACTTCATGCGGGAGAAGCCAAAAGGTGTTGAACTGGTGATAACTGGCAGGAAAGCAGACACCAGGGTTATAGAGGCGGCTGATCT